>NZ_JACVVG010000019.1:0-88106 GCF_016647875.1 Pseudomonas sp. S36
AAGTGGGGCGCATTATAAGGGGATTCGAGAGGGCGTCAACCGTTTATTTCAATAAGTTGAAATGGGGCATGTACCAGCCTTCATATGACCCCTGTATCTCTCAGCCGCTTCAATTGAGCCGCGTCCAGTTCCAGCACTTCAGCCAAGACCGCTTCGGTATGCTCACCCAGCAACGGCGGCGCACGCCGATACTCAACCGGGGTTTGCGACAACCGTATGGGGCTTGCCACTTGCGGTACGCTGCCACCCAGTGGGTGCGGCATGCTGACGGCCAGGCCTCGAGCCAGTACCTGCGGGTCCTGGAACACCTGGGCCAGGTCGTTGATAGGCCCGCACGGCACACCCGCAGCCTCCAGCTGGCTCACCCACTGCGCCGTGGTCTTGAACACGGTGGCCTGCCTGATCAACGGGATCAGTTGCGCCCTGTTGGCCACGCGAAGCTTGTTGGTGGCGAACCGCGCATCGTCCGCCCACTCCGGCTGCCCGGCCACCTCAGCGAACTTGCGGAACTGGCTGTCGTTACCCACCGTCAGGATGAAGTCACCATCTGCAGTGGGGAAATCCTGGTACGGCACTATATTAGGGTGCGCATTGCCCAAACGCCGCGGTGGGTTACCCGTGGCCAGGTAGTTCATGGCCTGGTTCGCCAAGCAGGCTACCTGCACGTCCAGCAGTGCCATATCTATGTGCTGGCCGATACCTGTCTGCTCTCGGTGCGACAAGGCGGCAAGCATGGCAACGGTCGAATACAGCCCGGTAAGGATATCGGTAAGCGCTACGCCCACCTTCACCGGCCCTTCACCGGCTTCCCCCTCCGGGCGACCCGTGAGGCTCATGAGGCCACCCAGGCCCTGAATCATGAAGTCATAACCAGCGCGCTTGGCATAAGGGCCTGTCTGGCCAAACCCGGTAATCGAGCAATAGATAAGCTTGGGGTTGACCGCCTTCAGGCCCTCATAGTCCAGCCCATAGGCCGCCAGGCCGCCCACCTTGAAGTTCTCGATGACAATATCGCAGGTAGCCGCCAGCTCACGCACCAGGCGCTGGCCCTCTGGCTGGGTGAAGTCGATGGTTACCGAACGCTTGTTACGGTTGGCCGACAGGTAGTAGGCCGCCTCACTGGTATTCTCGCCCTCAACGTTCTTGAGGAAAGGCGGCCCCCAGGCGCGGGTATCGTCCCCAGACCCGGGGCGCTCCACCTTGATCACGTCGGCCCCCAGGTCGGCGAGGATCTGCCCGGACCAAGGCCCGGCCAGCACGCGTGAAAGGTCCAGCACCCGCAGATGTGATAGCGCGCCCATGGGCCGGCTCCTTATAAGCAGATCAATAGAAGGCCTGGATACCCGTCTGGGCACGCCCCAGAATCAGCGCATGCACGTCGTGGGTACCCTCATAGGTGTTGACCACTTCCAGGTTCACCAGATGACGCGCTACACCAAACTCATCGGAAATGCCGTTACCTCCCAGCATGTCCCGCGCCATACGGGCGATGTCCAATGCCTTGCCACACGAATTACGCTTCATGATGGAAGTAATCTCCACCGCCGCCGTGCCCTCATCCTTCATGCGCCCCAAGCGCAGGCAGCCCTGCAGGGCCAGCGTGATTTCGGTCTGCATGTCGGCCAGCTTCTTCTGGATAAGCTGGTTGGCGGCGAGCGGGCGGCCGAACTGCTGACGGTCGAGGGTGTACTGACGTGCCGTGTGCCAGCAGGCCTCCGCAGCACCCAGCGCACCCCAGGAGATGCCGTACCGGGCTGAGTTCAGGCACGTGAAGGGCCCCTTGAGGCCGCGCACGTCCGGGAAGATGTTGTCCTCGGGGACGAACACGTTATCCATGACGATTTCGCCAGTGATCGACGCACGCAGCCCCACTTTGCCATGGATCGCTGGCGCGCTCAGGCCCTCCCAACCCTTCTCGAGCACAAAGCCACGGATGTCACCCGCATCGTCCTTGGCCCATACCACGAACACATCAGCGATAGGGCTGTTGGTAATCCACATCTTGCTGCCGGTAAGGCGATAACCGCCTTCTACCTTACGGGCACGGGTGATCATCGAACCTGGGTCGGAACCGTGATTGGGTTCGGTGAGGCCGAAGCAGCCAATCCACTCGCCACTGGCCAGCTTCGGCAGGTACTTCTGCTTCTGCCCCTCGGTACCAAACTCATTGATCGGCACCATGACCAGCGAGGACTGCACGCTCATCATCGAGCGGTAGCCGGAGTCGATGCGCTCCACCTCACGGGCGATAAGGCCGTAGCACACATAATTCAGGCCACTGCCGCCGTACTGCTCGGGGATGGTCGCCCCCAGCAGGCCAACCTCACCCATCTCGCGGAAGATCGCCGGGTCAGTCTTCTCGTGGCGGAAGGCCTCGAGCACCCGCGGCGCGAGCTTGTCCTGGGCAAACTGATAAGCGCTGTCACGCACCATGCGCTCTTCTTCAGTGAGCTGCTGGTCCAGCAGCAGCGGGTCGATCCAGTTGAAGCTTGCCTTGGGGGCCATGAGCGAAATCCTCGAATGCGGCAACAGTGCGGTATGCATTGATCCTAGGCCGCAACGCCGCGCACCACAAACGACGATTACGCACCAATCAGTGATATTTTCTCACTTCGTAGACCTGATGAAGCCCAGCTTCAACGCCCAACAAGTGAGGGATAAGCATGCGGCGCAAAATACCCAGTACCACAGCCCTGATCTGCTTCGAGGCATCGGCCCGCCACGAAAGCTTCACCAAGGCAGCCCAGGAGCTTTCCCTGACCCAGGGCGCAGTCTGTCGCCAGGTAGGCGGGCTGGAAGTGTTCCTTAATGTGGAACTGTTCAGGCGATCACGCCGAGGCGTAAAGCTGACTGAAGCAGGGCTTTCTTATAGCCGGCAGGTTGCAGCCCAGCTGGACGCGGTAGAGCGCGACACGCTGTCGGTAATGCGCCAGCAGGGCGCCAACGTCATCGAGCTGGCGGTAGTGCCCACCTTCGGCACGCAATGGCTATTGCCCCGGCTGAAGGATTTCCAGCAACGCCACCCCGACGTCACCGTCAACCTCACCAACCGCACCCGGCCGTTCCTGTTCGCCGATACGCCCTTCGACGCTGCCGTGTATTTCGGCGACGCCGACTGGTCGGGTACCCAGGCCCACAGGCTGATGGGAGAGAACCCGGTACCCGTGTGCAGCCCTGCGCTGCTGCACGGGTTGCCGGCCCTGGAGGTAAAGCGTATTGCCGAACTGCCCCTGCTGCAGCAGAGCACACGCCCGTATGCCTGGCGCCAATGGTTCGCCAGCGCAGGGCTAAGCGTGGAGGGGGACATGACCGGGCCTCGCTACGAACTGTTTTCAATGCTCTCGCAGGCGGCCATCCACCAGATGGGCATCGCCCTGATCCCTCCGTTTCTGATCCAGCGAGAGTTGGAGGAGGGTAGGTTGGTGGTCGCTAACAGGCATGTTCTGAGCAGCCACAAGGCCTACTATCTGATGATTCCGGAGCGCAAGGTTCAGTCGGCATCCCTGGTTGCCTTCCGTGACTGGCTCACCGAGCAGTCACACGCGTATATAAAGGCAGCCAGCGCTAACTGACCCCGTAGTCAGCTTTATAAAAAGCCTACAGATATAAATATATGTCGCACTTGATTAATTTTCATGAGCTGCACCAAAATGGTCACCAGCCCCTTCACAGCACGTTTGAAGCGTCATTTTGCGACATTCATCTTTCCAAACACGAATTAGGCAGAATTTATGCTGTTTTTTCGCCTAATCTGCCGAATGCCCGAATTTGCAGGGCTGCGTGAGACGCACTGCGACATGCAGTCACAGGGTGACTTGTAGTTTTATGATGGTTCCGCTCCAGAATGGCTTGTAGGGCCTGAGGTTCGTCTGCAAAATGCTTCGCCCGCCCAGGATTCGGCGGGTTGGGGCTCGATAGCCGCCCCAGCACACCACCCGAAGTGTGCTGGCATTTACAAAGACAAAAGGTCACCGCAGGAGAAATGTCGTGCACATAGGTGTTCCTCTCGAAACGCAGGCCGGTGAGGCCAGGGTCGCTGCGACCCCGGAAACCATCAAAAAACTCATTGGCCAAGGCCATCAGGTCACGGTGCAGCGGGGGGCAGGGCTCAATGCCAGCATTCCCGACAGTGCCTTCGAAGCGGTGGGTGCGGCCCTGGGCAGTGCAGCTGATGCCTACGGCGCGCAACTGGTGCTCAAGGTGGTCGCGCCCAACGACCAGGAGCTTGCGCTGGTGAAGCCTGGCACCTTGCTGGTGGGCATGCTCAACCCGTTCAACAGCGAGCTGATCGCCAGAATGGCCGAGCACGGCGTCACTGCCTTCGCCCTTGAAGCGGCGCCACGTACCTCACGCGCTCAAAGCCTGGACGTGCTGTCGTCCCAGGCCAACATCGCAGGCTACAAGGCCGTGCTGTTGGCAGCGCAGCACTACCCGCGCTTCATGCCGATGCTCATGACCGCAGCCGGCACCGTCAAGGCCGCGCGCGTGCTGATTCTGGGCGCTGGTGTTGCCGGCTTGCAGGCCATTGCCACAGCCAAGCGGCTGGGTGCGGTGATCGAAGCCTCCGACGTGCGCCCCGCGGTAAAGGAGCAGATTGAATCGCTGGGTGGCAAATTCATCGACGTGCCCTATGAGACCGACGAAGAGCGCGAGTGCGCCGAAGGGGTAGGCGGCTACGCACGCCCAATGCCGGCCAGCTGGATGCAACGCCAGGCACAGGCTGTGCACGAGCGCGCCAAGCAGGCAGATATCGTGATTACCACGGCGCTCATTCCGGGCCGCAAGGCGCCTACCTTGCTCAGTGCCGAGACCGTTGCTCAAATGAAACCTGGCTCGGTGGTGATCGACCTGGCAGCCGCGCAGGGCGGCAACTGCCCACTGACCGTCGCCGATCAGGTGGTGCAGGCGCACGGCGTAACCATCGTCGGGCCGACCAACCTCCCCGCGCAGGTAGCCGCCGACGCCTCGGCACTGTATGCCCGCAACCTGCTGGACTTCATGAAGCTGCTGTTCGACAAGGACGGCGCCCTGACCATCAACCTGGAAGACGACATCGTCGCGGCCTGCCTCATGTGCCGCGACGGGCAGATCGTCCGCAAGAACGGCTGAGGAGCACGACAATGGAAGACATGCTGATTTCCCATGGCATCTACAACCTCATCATTTTCGTGCTGGCCATCTACGTGGGCTACCACGTGGTGTGGAACGTTACCCCGGCGCTGCACACCCCACTGATGGCGGTTACCAACGCCATTTCTGCCATCGTCATCGTCGGCGCGATGCTGGCTGCGGCACTGACCGTAACCCCCGCCGGCAAGGTGATGGGCACCCTGGCCGTTGCCCTTGCAGCAGTCAACGTCTTCGGTGGCTTTCTGGTCACCCGGCGCATGCTTGAGATGTTCAAGAAAAAAACCAAGAACGAGGGGCAGAAGTCAGCATGAGCATGAATCTGGTAACGCTTCTGTACCTGGTTGCCTCGGTGTGCTTCATCCAGGCACTCAAAGGCCTGTCGCACCCCACCACGTCACGGCGCGGCAACCTGTTCGGCATGATCGGCATGGGTATCGCCATCCTCACCACGGTTGGCCTCATCTATAAGCTGGGTGCCGAGCTCGCTACTGCCGGCATCGGCTACGTGCTTGTCGGCCTGCTGGTCGGTGGTACGGCCGGTTCGATCATGGCCAAGCGCGTCGAGATGACCAAGATGCCGGAGCTGGTCGCCTTCATGCACAGCATGATCGGCCTTGCGGCAGTGTTCATCGCCATTGCAGCGGTACTCGAACCCCAGTCCATGGGCATCGTCGCTGCCATCAGCGACCCGATCCCCACGGGCAACCGACTGGAACTGTTCCTCGGCGCAGCCATTGGTGCCATTACCTTCTCCGGTTCGGTGATCGCGTTTGGCAAACTGTCGGGCAAATACAAGTTCCGCCTGTTCCAGGGTGCGCCGGTGCAATTTGCCGGGCAGCACAAGCTGAACCTGATCCTGGGCCTGACCACCATCGCCCTGGGCCTGCTGTTCACGTTCACCGGCCACTACAGCGCCTTCACCCTCATGCTGGCCCTGGCGTTCGTGATGGGCGTGCTGATCATCATTCCGATCGGCGGGGCAGACATGCCGGTGGTGGTATCAATGCTCAACAGCTACTCGGGCTGGGCGGCTGCCGGTATCGGCTTCTCGCTGAACAACTCGATGCTGATCATTGCCGGCTCACTGGTCGGTTCGTCGGGTGCGATTCTGTCGTACATCATGTGCAAAGCCATGAACCGCTCGTTCTTCAATGTGATCCTCGGCGGCTTTGGTGGGGATACTGACGCGGGTGCGGCACAAGGCTCGAAGGAGCAGCGCCCGGTGAAGTCGGGTTCTGCCGATGACGCCACCTTCCTGCTCAGCAACGCCGACAGCGTAATCATCGTGCCAGGTTACGGCCTGGCAGTGGCCCGCGCCCAGCATGCATTAAAGGAGCTGACCGAGAAGCTGACCCACAACGGGGTGACGGTGAAGTATGCGATTCACCCGGTAGCAGGGCGTATGCCCGGGCACATGAACGTGCTGCTGGCCGAGGCAGAAGTGCCCTACGACCAGGTGTTCGAAATGGAAGACATCAACGCCGAGTTCGGCCAGGCCGACGTGGTGCTGGTGCTGGGCGCCAACGACGTGGTCAACCCGGCGGCCAAGAACGACCCCAAGTCACCGATCGCCGGCATGCCCATCCTCGAAGCCTTCAAGGCCAAGACCATCATCGTCAACAAGCGCTCCATGGCCAGCGGCTATGCGGGGCTGGATAACGAACTGTTCTACCTGGACAAGACCATGATGGTGTTTGGTGACGCCAAGAAGGTCATCGAGGACATGGTCAAGGCTGTGGAGTAACCACTGCTGCTGCATCGGCCTATATAAGCAGAGCCCCGGCCTGATCCACCGGGGCTCTGCTTTTTTGATCCGGATCAACGGCAGCCAACCCTGCAGGGTCATACGACCATGGTCGCGGGACGGCAACGGGCGAAAACACTAGACTGCGCTGCAGTAGCTTAGTAGCCCGAGATAACAATCCATGTACCGTGATCGTATCCGCTTGTCCTCCCTGCACAGCAAGGTAATGAGTGCGGCTGATGCCGCTGGCCTGATCGAGGACGGCATGACCGTCGGCATGAGCGGCTTCACCCGTGCCGGTGAAGCCAAGGCCGTTCCCCACGCACTGGCCGAGCGCGCCAAGCTGACCCCGCTGAAAATCAGCCTGATGACCGGCGCCAGCCTGGGCAACGACCTTGACAAGCAGTTGACCGAGGCCGGCGTGCTCGCGCGCCGTATGCCGTTCCAGGTGGACAGCACACTGCGCAAGGCCATCAACGACGGCAAGGTGATGTTCATTGACCAGCACCTGTCCGAAACGGTGGAGCAACTGCGCAACCAGCAGCTCAAGCTGCCCGACATCGCGGTCATCGAGGCGGTGGCGATCACTGAACAAGGCCACATCGTACCCACCACGTCGGTGGGCAACTCGGCCAGCTTCGCGATTTTCGCCAAGCAGGTGATCATCGAGATCAACCTGTCGCACAACCCCAACCTCGAGGGTTTGCACGATATCTATATCCCAACCTACCGCCCCACCCGTACACCGATCCCACTGGTGAAGGTGGACGACCGTATTGGGAGCACCGCTATCCCAATCGACCCGGCCAAGATCGTTGGTATCGTCATCAGCGACCAGCCGGACTCGCCTTCCACCGTGTTGCCGCCCGATGGCGAAACCCAGGGCATCGCCGACCACCTGATCAACTTCTTCAAGAAAGAAGTGGCGGCGGGGCGCCTGACCAACCGGCTGGGCCCGTTGCAGGCAGGCATCGGCAGCATCGCCAACGCAGTGATGTGCGGCCTGATCGAGTCGCCATTCGAAGAACTGACCATGTATTCCGAAGTGCTGCAGGACTCCACCTTCGACCTGATCGATGCGGGCAAGCTGCGTTTCGCCTCTGGCAGTTCGATCACCTTGTCCTCGCGCCGCAACGCTGACGTGTTCGGCAACCTGGAGCAATACAAGGACAAGCTGGTACTGCGCCCGCAGGAAATCTCCAACCACCCGGAAGTGGTGCGCCGCCTGGGCATCATCGGGATCAACACCGCGCTGGAGTTCGACATCTACGGTAACGTCAACTCCACCCACGTGTGCGGTACGCGCATGATGAACGGCATTGGTGGCTCGGGCGATTTCGCGCGAAATGCGCATTTGTCGGTATTCGTGACCAAATCGATTGCCAAAGGGGGAGCCATCTCCAGCGTCGTACCCATGGTCAGCCACGTGGACCACACCGAGCACGATGTCGACATCCTGGTCACTGAACAAGGCCTGGCCGACTTGCGAGGCCTGGCGCCGCGGGAGCGGGCGCGGGTGATCATCGATAACTGTGTGCACCCAGACTATCGGGCCGCGCTGACCGACTACTTTGACAGGGCCTGCGAGCGAGGTGGGCATACCCCGCATATCCTGCGCGAGGCGCTCAGCTGGCATGAAAACCTGGAAGAGACGGGGCGCATGTTGGCCAGCTGACCGGCAACCCGCCTGCGTGTGCAACATAATCGAGGGCCGCGATGCGGCCCTTTTTCTTTGCCTGCTACAAACTGCCAGGCATTACCAAAATAAACTGTACTACTGTACTGGTTAAGCCTTCGTCTCTCAGCCTGACCATACGAAAAAACCGCCAAGATGCACCAACATGAGGCAGACCAGTACAGTTAGGCTGCTTTCGGGTGCAACAGTACCGTTACACAGTTAACTGGCCCATCATCTTTTGAAGGAACTGTATCTACTGTTATGGACAAGAGGGGAGGATCATTGGCATCAGTTAAATCACTATCTAATGCCGCCATAAGCGGAAGGATGATCATCATGGAACGTACCCTCAGTTCCGGTCTGGTTTTTGAAAGCGAAGCTCAGCAATCCCACGCCTCTCTGCCTCTGCGTGTCGCCTCCACCCTGCTGTTGTGGCAGCGCCGCATGGCCAGCCGTCGTCAACTGGCTCGCCTGGACGCCCGCCTGCTGGCGGATGCCGGTATCAGTGAGTCGCAGCGTTACGAAGAGCTCAGCAAGCCTTTCTGGCGCTAAGCGCTGGGTTGCCAGCCAGGCTGACACCACGAATTTCCTGAACCCGCCGCAGGCAACTGCGGCGGGTTTTTTGTTGGTGTGAATAGCGACGCCAGTCTCGTACCAGTACAATTTCCATTGCATTGCATAAGACAGGTACAGTTGTTGCCAACGGCCGTGTTTAACATTCTGATACACCTACGCGTGATACGCTTCGGCCAACAGTCTGGTAGAACCCACCTTTATGGGTGTCCAAAACCGCCACCTTAACGTCCCAGTAGCATTACGACCCAAGCCAGGAGTTTCCCTACATGCCCCGTAACTATCTGATTGGCGCTGCCTTGATGCTGAGCCTGGCCGGCACTGCACAGGCCAGCAGCTTCATCGTGACCACCGACAGTGTGGTCGGCGCGGTAGCGGCCTCCACCGATGCCACCTCCGACGCCACCTCGTCGCTGCGCGACGACAAAGTGGTGCAAGCGGCGCGTGACGACGCCGCCAGCTTCGTCGCCAGCCAGGGTGATATCCGTGGCGCCAAGCTGGAAAGCGCGTTGCTGCACATCCGCTCACAAATGCCAGCCCTGCAAGCCAGTGACGCACAACTGGCCCAGGCTATCCTCGCGCTCTGAGCAAGCCCCGGCTGCCTCGTTCAACCATGCGCTATTTGTTGCTGCCGTTGTTGTGGCTCGCCAGTATCGCGGCAGCCCACGCCATGGATACCACCACCCAGGGGTTGGTGATTTCCGGCTATGTCACCAGCCAGGTCACCAGCGCGCCGTTCGACCGCAAACTGGTGCTAGAGGCGCGCGATGACGCTGCAGCCTTCGTGGCCAGTGGAGGGCAGCTGCGGGGGGCATGGCTGGAAGCAGCGTTGGCATCATTAAGGCGCGATTGTACGTGCCGTGGCGCCAGTGACCTGGAACTGGCGCAGGCTATCCTCGTCCAATAACTACCCCTCACTCCCTGTATTTTCGGAGATGCTCCATGCGCAAACCGCTGATTGCCGCGACCCTCGGCATGCTGTTGCTGGCCGACCTGGCTCAGGCACAGACCCTGGTGGCCACCAGCAACATCATCGTGCGTGCCTTTGGCCGCTCGATTGACTTCACGTCCGATACCACCACCTCCATCCGCGACTCGAAAGTGGTGCGTGAAGCCCATGACGACGCCGCCAGCTTTGTCGCCAGCAACGGCGACATTCACGGGGCCCAGCTTGAAGCCGCCTTCGACACATTGCGCGAACGCGTGCCGCAGGCACGTGACGCCAGCGACCAGGTGCTGGCCGAAGCCATTCTCGCGCTGTGAACACCGTGCGTGCCTGGTTGCTCGGCTGCGCCCTGACGCTGACCGGCACGCCCGCACTGGCAGACCTGCAGCTCCAGCTGCAGGTGGCCGGCCTCGACGCGCAACAGGTAGAGGCCAGCCAGAGGCTGCTCGACGAGGCCATGGCCAAACTGCCACCTCTGTTCAAGCAGCGGCTTGACCGCACTGTCCAGGTCGGCTGGAGCGACCACATGCCGGCCAATGCCTACGGCCAGGCTTCCCCGGTGTCCACCCTCGAACTCAACCGGCGCCTGCTACCCAGCCTTGCCGACGGCAGCGCGGCAACTGAGCCTACGCAGCGCCCTCATGGCACCGTGCGCGCAGAGCTGCTGGCCACCGTGCTGCATGAACTCACTCATATCTACGACCGCGCCCGGCTGTGGCCCAGCCAGGAGCAGTCGCTGATCGCGCGCTGCAAGCGCCAGCAAGGCACGCTGGGCAAAGTGGGCTTGCCCGGCCAGTGCCGTGGCCAGGCCGAGCGCCGCTTCACCCTCAGCGACGACCCGCGCCTGCTCGACCTGGCCGGCTGGCAGCAATACGTAGGCCGGCGCGGCGAGCGTGAGCAGCACAACGGCCAGTTCGTGCGCAGCCCCGACAGTTACGAACTGAGCACCCCGAAGGAATACATCGCGGTCAACATGGAGTACTTCCTTCTCGACCCGAGCTATGGCTGCCGCCGCCCGGCGCTCAACCAGTACCTGCGCGAGCATTTCGGCTGGGCGCCCCCTCAGGACACCTGCGCCAAAACCCTGCCGTTCATCAACGCCGGCAGCGACTTCGCCCGCCAGCCACTGGGTGAAGTGGACCCCGAGCGTGTGTACGAAGTGGACTTCCTGCTGGCCGAAGCCAATCAGAACCTGGTCAGCCGCTGGGGGCACAGCATGTTGCGCCTGGTCATCTGCAAGCCAGGCCGCCCACGGGGCCCGGACTGCCGGCTGGACCTGGACCAGAGCCTGGTGCTCTCGTACCGCGCATTCGTCAATGACGTGCAGTTGTCCAGCTGGGATGGCCTGGTGGGGGTGTATCCGTCACGGCTGTTCGTATTGCCCCTGGGCCAGGTGATCGACGAGTATACCAAGACCGAACTTCGCAGCCTGGCTTCCGTACCGCTGAAGCTCAACCGGGAAGAGATCGAAAACCTGGTGCGCCAGGCGGCGGAAATGCACTGGAGCTACGACGGCAATTACTGGTTCCTGTCGAACAACTGTGCGGTGGAGTCGTTGAAGCTGTTACGCAGCGGCACTGCCAACCCCAAGCTCAGCGACCTCGACAGCATCATGCCGAACGGCCTGCTGGCCGTGCTCAGCGGCCGCGGCCTGGCAGATACCCATGTGCTCGACAACCCCCGCGAGGCGCTGCGGCTGGGTTACCGCTTCGATTCTTACCGGGACCGCTACCAGGCCATGTTCGAGGTGCTGAAGAAGCAGTTGCCGGTCGAGCAGCAAGCAGTGGAAGACTGGCTGGCGCTGGATGCCGAGCAACGCCGCAGCTGGTTCGCCAAGGCTGACCTGCGCACCAGCGCCGCGTTGCTGCTGCTGGAACAGGCTGGCCTGCGGCGGCAATTGCTGCTGGCCCAGGATGAAGTCAAGCAACGCTACCTCAATGCCGCGGCGCTCAAGGACGGTAGCATCGACAAGGCTGACGCCACCCTCAAGCAGATGCTCGCCAACAGTGGTTTCCTGAGCCGGCCGGCCGAACTGCTGGATTCAACCGGCTACGGGCTGCCTCAACCTGAGGAGCGCAAGCACCTGGAAACAGTCAGCCGCGAACGCCAGGCGCAGCTGCTGCGGCTGAGCACCAGCCTTGACCAGGAGGTGAGGGCGCTACTGGAGCCGTCGAGGGCCAAGCAGATTGCTGCAGTGGAAGCCAACGTTAAACAGATCGGCGAGCACCTGCGGGCGCTGCACAAGGCAGCGGGTGGCCTGCAGTTGTGATTGTGCTGGCCACACAACCCTATAACTTTTCGCCAAACTCCGCAGGCAAATGCTCGTCCAGATGCAACCAAGGCACCCGGCTACCCACCCAGATATGCCGATTGGCCCGCACCCGCTCCGGCTGGTCCAGCGTCGCGACCGTTACATCCATCGTGTCAGGGCTGTGCGAAGTCACCAGCGCCAGATGAGCACCGCAGCGCCCGCAAAAATAGCGGCTGCAACTGGCCGGTGCCACATAGCAGCTCGGTACCCCCTGCAACCAGCTGAAGCCCGAGCGGGGCAGCGTGACCCAGGTCACCACCAGCCCGCCACTGACCCGTCGGCAAATGGAGCAATGGCAGTGGGCGACATCTGACAAATCGCCCTCCAGCCGGTAGCGCAGGGCGCCGCAATGGCAGCCCCCTTCCGTCATATCACCCATGCATAACCTCCTGTCGACTTTGTTGCAGCGAAAGCTGGCTGAAAGCTTGCCCACCTAGGATAGCCCCCATTGCCGGCACAGACCGGTCAGCCAGGGCACGGAATACCGCGCCCGGCGCAATCCAACAACAACAATGGTGACCCCGATGCCTTTCCGTGCCCGACTCGTCGTAGCCCACATCCTGCAGCTCCATGCACAGCGCCCTACGCGCTGACCCGCCCGAATCGCCTTAACTTTCGCGCCTCGCCTGGAGTACTGCCATGCTGACTTTCCTTGGCTTTGCCATGGTCATCACCTTCATGTACCTGATCATGACCAAGCGCCTCTCGGCCTTGATCGCACTGATCCTGGTACCCATCCTGTTCGCCATGTTCGGCGGTTTTGCCAGCAAGATCGGCCCCATGATGCTGGAAGGCATCAGTAAACTGGCGCCCACCGGCGTGATGCTGATGTTCGCCATTTTGTATTTCGCCCTGATGATCGACTCCGGCCTGTTCGACCCGGCCGTGCGCAAGATCCTCAAACTGGTCAAGGGCGACCCGCTGAAAGTGTCGGTGGGTACCGCCGTGCTGGCCCTGGTGGTTTCGCTGGACGGTGACGGCGCTACCACCTACATGATCTGCTGCGCGGCCATGCTGCCCATGTACAGCCGCCTGGGCATGAGCCCGCGGATCATGGCCGGCCTGACCATCCTGGCCGGCGGCGTAATGAACATGACCCCATGGGGCGGGCCGACTGCGCGTGCAGCCAGTGCGCTTCACGTCGACCCTTCGGACATCTTCGTCCCGATGATCCCCGCCATGTTGTTCGGTGTGGTGGCCATCCTGGGTATCGCCTACCTGTACGGCAAACGCGAGCGGGCTCGCCTGGGCGAGCTGCACCTGCCCACTGACGATATCGACCACAGCGAAATCAGCGTGTCGCAGTACCCGGAGGCCCGGCGCCCCAAGCTGCTGTACTTCAACGGCGCCCTGACCGCCGCCCTGATGGTGGCACTGATTGCCGGTGTACTGCCGTTGCCCGTGCTGTTCATGATCGCCTTCAGCATCGCCATGATCGTCAACTACCCGTGCCTGCAGCAACAGAAGGACCGCATCGCCGCCCACGCCGGCAGCGTACTGGCCGTGACCGGGCTGATCTTCGCAGCCGGCATTTTCACCGGCATCCTGTCGGGCACCGGCATGGTCGATGCCATGTCCAAGAGCCTGCTGGCGGTCATCCCCGAAGCGCTGGGCCCCTACCTTGCGGTCATCACAGCCATCGTCAGCATGCCGTTCACCTTCTTCATGTCCAACGATGCGTTCTACTACGGCGTGCTGCCCGTGCTGGCCGAAGCAGCCAGCCATTACGGCATCACCCCGGTCGAAATGGCCCGGGCGTCAATCGTCGGCCAGCCCGTGCACCTGCTCAGCCCACTGGTACCCTCCACCTACCTGCTGGTGGCCCTGGCCGGCATCGAGTTCGGCGACCATCAGCGCTTTACGCTCAAGTGGGCGGTGCTGGTATGCCTGTGCATAATGTTTGCCGCGCTCTTGATGGGCATCTTTCCGCTGTTCAGTAGTCTTTAATACACTCGCATTCTCCCTTGCCGCACGCCTGCGTGCGGCCTTTACCGCTTGAAGGAAAACACATGGAATGGCTGACCAGCCCGGAAATCTGGGTTGCCTTTTTCACCCTGACCGCACTTGAAATCGTGCTGGGGATCGACAACATCATCATGATCTCGATCCTGGTCAGCCGCATGCCCAAGCACATGCAGCCGCGCACGCGGATCTTCGGCCTGGCCCTGGCCATGGTCACCCGCATCATGCTGCTGCTGTCGATCACCTGGGTGATGCGCCTCACCAACGACCTGTTCGTGGTGCTGGGCCAGGGCATTTCCGGGCGTGACCTGATCCTGTTCTTCGGTGGCCTGTTCCTGTTGTGGAAAAGCTCCCAGGAGATCTACCACGGCCTGGAAGGCGAAGATGAAAACGCCGAGGAACCCAAGGGCTCGGGCGGCAAGTTCTTCTACACCATCATCCAGATCGCGATCATCGACATCGTCTTCTCGCTGGACTCGGTGATCACCGCAGTGGGCATGGTTTCGCACGTACCGGTCATGATCGCCGCCATCGTGGTCGCCGTACTGGTGATGATGGCCTGCGCCGGTGCCATCAGCGACTTCATCGACAAGCACCCTTCGTTGAAGATGCTCGCCCTGTCGTTCCTGATCGTGGTGGGCACCGTGCTGATCGCCGAGGCATTCGACGTGCATGTACCCAAGGGCTATGTGTACTTCGCCATGGCGTTCTCGCTGGCGGTGGAAGCCATCAACATCCGCATGCGCACCGCCGTTGCCCGCAAAGCCGGCAAGGATCACGACCCGGTGAAACTGCGTAAGGACATCCCGGGTCAATAAACCCAGGAAGCTGCAAACGCTAAAGGGCCTTTCCAGGCCCTTTTCTTTTTTGGGCAGCCCGCCCCATGGCATAAATGTTTCAAAATGATGACTGCCATGCGAAGCTGGCGATCGCTGCACAAAACAACTAAAGCTTTGAGTGGGCAACGGAAATTTCCACGCGCCCGCGCTTCGTCTTCTGGCCCACTGGCCAGTGCAACAGGGGGTTCCCGCCATGCTGACCCTGCTCAACCTGCTCTCGGCAGTCACACTTCTGGTGTGGGGCACGCACATCGTGCGTACCGGCATCCTTCGGGTGTTCGGTTCCGACTTGCGGCGCATCATCGGCCAGAACATGGACAAGCGCCCGCTGGCGTTCATTGCCGGCATTCTGGTGACGGCCATGGTGCAAAGCAGCAACGCCACTGCAATGCTGGTGACCTCGTTCGTGGGCCAAGGCCTGATGGCCATGACCCCGGCACTGGCGATCATGCTCGGGGCAGACGTGGGCACGGCGCTGATGGCCCGGGTGCTCACCTTCGACCTGTCGTGGCTGTCGCCGCTGCTCATCTTCCTGGGCGTGATCTTTTTCCTGTCGCGCAAGCAGACCCGCGCCGGCCAGCTTGGCCGGGTGGGCATCGGCCTGGGCCTGATCATTCTTGCGCTGCAACTGATCGTACAAGCCGCCGCGCCCATTACCCACGCCCAAGGGGTGAAAGTGCTGTTCGCCTCGCTCACCGGGGATATCCTGCTCGATGCCCTGGTGGGTGCCATGTTTGCCATGGTTTCCTACTCCAGCCTGGCGGCGGTGCTGCTCACCGCCACCCTGGCCGGTGCCGAGGTGATCAGCCTGCCGGTGGCGATCGGCCTGGTGGTCGGGGCCAACATCGGCAGCGGCCTGCTGGCCTTCATCAGCACCAGCATGCAGAACGCGGCCGGGCGCCGGGTAGCACTGGGCAGCCTGCTGTACAAACTCATTGGCCTGGTGCTGATTATCCCGGTGCTGCACCCGCTGGTAGCCTGGATGGACTCGCTGAGCTTCAGCCCCAGGAACTGGTCATCGGCTTCCACCTGCTCTATAACACCCTGCGCTGCTTGATCATGCTGCCTACCGTCAAGCCCATGGGCCGGCTGTGCAACAGCTTGTTGCCAGAACGCGAAGCCAGCAATGGCCAGATACGCCCACGCCACCTCGACGCCTCGGCGCTGGAAACCCCTAGCCTGGCCTTGGCCAATGCCGCACGCGAAACCCTGCGCCTGGGCGATATCGTCGATAACCTGCTCGAAGCCATGCTGGGTGCACTGCGCGGTACCCAGGCGGCCCTGCCGCAACAGGTGCGGGCGTTGGGCGAAGATGCAGAAGCCCTGTACAGCGCCATCAAGCTGTACCTGGCGCAGATGGCCCGCGAAGACCTCAGCGAGCATGACAACCGCCGCTGGGCCGAGATCATCGAGCTGGCGATCAACCTGAAACTGGCCTGCGACCTGGTCGAGCGCATGTTGCGCAAGGTGCAGCAGCAAAAGACCAGCCAGCGCCGCGCCTTCTCGCAAACAGGCCTGGAAGAGCTGACCGGCCTGCAGGAACAGCTGCTGGCCAACCTGCGCCTGGGCCTCTCGGTGTTCCTCAGCGCAGACCCGGAAAGCGCCCGCCTGCTGCTGCGGGAAAAGCGCCGTTTTCGCGCCCAGGAACGTCGCCTGGCTCACGCCCATGTCAGCCGCCTGCAACGCAAGGTGGTGCAAAGTATCGAAACCAGCTCACTGCACCTGGAACTGATTGCGGACATGAAGCGTTTGAACTCTTTGTTCTGTAGCAGTGCCTATGTGGTACTGGGCGGCTCGGACACGGGCGGGCTGATGCTCGACACCCTGCCGGACGAAGCCCCTCTGCCATGATTGTGCCGACCCGAGGACCCTAGCTCGCCCATGCGTTGCCTGATGTTCATCTGCCTGCTGATCTGCAGCCTGCCTTCGTTTGCCCTGGACCGTTCGCGTGTAGAAGGTTATCTGTTGCCCAACGGCCTGCAGGTCATTCTGAAAGACGGCTACGAACGGGATCATGTGTCGATCCGCCTGGTGGTGGGCGTAGGCCTGGACGACTTCGGCTGCGAGCAGAAAGAACTGCCGCACCTGCTTGAGCACCTGCTGTTCAGCGGTGTCGACGAAGCAGGCGAGGGTGGCCTGGAGCGGCGCCTGCAGGCGCTGGGTGGTGAGTGGAATGCCTACACCAGCAATGCCGACACTACCTTCGTGATCGAAGCCCCGGCGCGCAACCAGCGCAAGGTGCTGGACCTGTTGTTGGCGATCCTGCAAGACACGCACATCGATGCCAAGGCACTGGCTACCGCCAAACGCATCATCGAGCGCGAAGACGGTGGCCACTACGGTCATCTGCAGCGCTGGCTGGACCGCCAGGACATCGGCCACCCTGCCAGCCAGCAACTGGCCACCGAACTGGGCCTGAAGTGCCCGGAGCGTTCCAACCTGGATGACATGACCCTGCAACAGGTGCAAGGGCTGCGCGAACGCTGGTACGCAGCCAACAACATGACGTTGATCATGGTAGGTGGCCTTGATCGCCTGCTGCCTGCCTACCTGGAGCGCACCTTCGGTGAACTGCCGGCTACCGAGCCCGAAGAACGCCGCGACCTGGAAACCATCAGCCACAAGGCAGACCAGCGCCGCGACCTGATGCACGGCTGGCTGGGTGATAGCGCCAAACTCCACTGGCTGTTCATCGAACCGGTGCTGGACAACGATCACCAAGCCACCCTCGACCTGCTGTCGCGCTACCTCGACTGGGCGTTGTACGACCAACTGCGTTTGCGCAACGGCCTGTCCTACGGCCCCTCAGTACAACGTGAAAGCTATGGCGACACCGGGCTGATCAGCCTCAATGCAGACCTTGAGCGTGACGACATCGGCCGTGCCGTTGACGTGATGCAGTCGCTGTTCGAGCGCCTGCGCAAGCACGGCCTGGACGCAGACACCTTCGCCCGCATCAAGCAGGCCAGCATCGCCAGGGAAAGCTGGAGTACCCAGGGCAACAGCGCGCTGGCCGATTATTACTGGGGGGCGCTGAACGACTACACCGATGGCCGCTTCGCCAGCCCCACCCGCCAGTTGCGCCATGTCACGCTCGAGCAAGCCAACCAGGCCCTCAGGCAGTTGCTCAAGGGCGACGGTTATATCCGCATCGAAAAACCGCTGCTCGGCTACGACGAGCTGTACGGCCTGGTGTTTCTGGTGCTCGGGCTGATACTGGCGGCTGGCCTGCTGCGCTGGCGCCGACAGGCGCCCCACAAGCCCAGTGGTGCTACACGGCAGCGGTGAATCGGCGGTATTCTTTCGCCAGTATCGGGCTCGCGATCGCTTGCGTGTCATGGGCCTGGTGCAGCCACTTCACTCTTGCGTCGTAGCCCTCAATGCCCCCAATACCCCAGATCGTCCAGCGCATCATCGAACTGCTCAAACGCTACCCAGGCGTCATTGCCCTGGGCGGTTTTCTGTCGGGTATCGGCAGCTTCATCCTGGTCGATCGGCAGGCGGGCCTGGCCAGCTGGGTAGCGGTGCTGTTGCTGGTCAGCTGGGTGTGGCTGATGCTGGAAAACACCCTGACCGGCCTGTTCGCCCGTACCTTCAAGCGTGAAATACCCCAGCCGTTGCTGCGCTACGCCACGCAGATGATCCACCAGGAATCGCTGTTCTTCGTCCTCCCGTTCTTCTTCATCACCACCACCTGGAACAGCGGCCAGCTGGTGTTCACCGGCCTGTTGGGTGCAGCGGGGCTGATCTCCATCATCGACCCGCTGTACTACCGGTGGCTCGCGCCCCGGCGCTGGCTGTTCATGGCGCTGCACACCTTCACCCTGTTCGCGGCACTGCTCACCGCGCTGCCAATCATCATGCACCTCACCACCGCGCAGAGCTTCAAGCTGGCGCTGATCGCTGCCATGGCGCTCTCGTTCCCGAGCCTGGCCAGCAGTTTCCCGATCAACAGCTGGCGGCGTGGCCTGGCCTTGGTAGCCATGACCCTGGTGGTGGGCGGCGGGGGCTGGTTGCTGCGCTCCTGGGTACCCCCGGCCACCCTGTGGATGACCGAGGTTGCGGTCAGTACCGAGGTGATCAACCGCCAGCCCGGCGAATCGCTGGATGAAATCGCCGCCAGCCGTATCCGCAGCAGCGGGTTGTACGCCTATACCGCCATCAACGCGCCCCGGGGCCTGAACGAGCGCATTTATCACGTGTGGCAAAAGGACGGGCAGGAAGTGGACCGCATTGCCCTGGACATTCATGGCGGGCGCAAGGAAGGCTATCGGGCCTGGACGCACAAGCAGAACTTCCCGCCCAACCCGGTGGGCAGGTGGCAGGTGAGGGTGCTGACCGAGGATGGTCAGGTGATCGGGGTGTTGCGCTTCAAGGTAGTGGACGACGCGCAGGCGGGATAAGGCAATGGCGGGTGATCCGGCGCCCACATGCGCTATGATCAGCCCCTGAGCCCTAGCGCAGAGCCTGTAGCATGGAGCCGTTGTCACCCCCCAGCGCCACCCTCGATACATCCAGCCACCCGGTCTGCCTGCGCATCGCCGGTGACTGGACGCTGGCGCACTATGCCAACCTCAGGCGCCAGAGCCAGAGCTTGCGCACCCAGTACGGCGACGATGCCGTCGCCGACCTTAGCCAGCTGGGCCGCCTGGACACTGCCGGCGCCTCGCTGCTGGCTGAGCTGCTGGGGGCACAACGCCTGACCCGCTGTACGGCTCAGTTGCCGGAGGCAAACCGCGCACTGCTGAACACCGTCTATACCTCGGTCGAAAACTACTGCATCCCGGTGAGGGAACCTGAGCGCAATGCGCTGCTGATGCTGCTGGAACGCATCGGCTGTGCGGTGGGCACGTTGTGGCGGGACACCCTGCAATTGCTCGGCTTCGCCGGTGTAATCCTGCAAACCCTGATGCGCCGGGCCCTGCAGCCCCACCGCTGGCGCTGGACACCCGTCGTTGCGCACATCGAGCAGACTGGCCTGGACGCGGCCCCCATCGTGGCCCTGCTCACGTTTCTGGTGGGGGCGGTGGTGGCCTTCCTCGGGGCCACGGTATTGGCAGACTTCGGCGCCACTATTTTCACCGTCGACCTGGTGGCTTTTTCATTCCTGCGCGAATTTGCCGTGCTGCTTACCGCCATCCTGATGGCCGGCCGCACTGCCAGCGCCTTCACAGCGCAAATCGGCTCGATGAAAGCCAACGAGGAAATCGACGCCATCCGCACCCTGGGGCTCAACCCCATCGAATTGCTGGTGCTGCCCAGGGTGCTGGCGCTGCTGATCTCATTACCCCTGCTGACCTTCGTCGCCATGCTGTGCGGCATGGTCGGTGGCGCCGTGGTGTGCGCGTTGTCCCTGGATATTCCGCCGGCCATGTTCCTGTCGCTGCTGCAAACCGACATTGGCGTGCAGCACCTGCTCGTAGGTTTGGTGAAAGCACCGTTCTTCGCGTTCCTGATTGCTGCCATCGGCTGCCTGGAAGGCTTCAAGGTCAGCGGCAGTGCCGAATCGGTAGGCGCGCACACCACTTCAGCGGTGGTGCAGTCTATTTTCGTGGTGATCGTACTGGATGCCGTTGCAGCACTGTATTTCATGGAGATGGGCTGGTGAGCACAGACAACACCGTCATCCAGGCCCGGGGTATCTGCAACCGTTTCGGGCAACAGGTGGTGCACGAAAACCTTGATCTCGACCTCTATCGGGGTGAAATCCTGGGGGTGGTCGGTGGCTCGGGCAGCGGCAAGTCGGTGCTGCTGCGCAGTATCGTGGGCCTGCGCCGCCCCGACGCAGGGCAGGTGAGGGTGTTTGGCCAGGGCCTCGCCAGCCTGGGTGAAGAACAGCGCTCGGCCGTTGAAAGGCGTTTTGGCGTGCTGTTCCAGAAAGGCGCGCTGTTCTCTTCGCTGACCTTGACCGAGAACGTGGCATTGCCGCTGATCGAGCACGCCGGCCTGTCCCGTACCGACGCCGAACACCTGGCCGGGGTCAAGCTGGCCCTGGCCGGGTTGCCGATCTCGGCCGCCGACAAGTACCCGGCATCGCTGTCTGGGGGGATGATCAAGCGGGCAGCGCTGGCCCGTGCCCTGGCGCTGGACCCTGACATCCTGTTTCTTGACGAACCCACTGCAGGCCTGGACCCGATCGGTGCAGCCGCCTTCGACCAACTCATCCTGACCCTGCGTGACGCGCTGGGCCTTTCGGTGTTTCTGATTACCCACGACCTGGACACCCTCTACACCATTACTGACCGCATCGCGGTGTTGTCACAGAAGAAGGTGCTGGTGGCGGGCCCACTGGCAGAGGTTGCGCAACACCCCGACAGCTGGATCCAAGCGTACTTTCATGGCCCCCGCGGGCGCGCAGCCGAGCAGGCTGCCCTCCGTACCGGGCAGGAGCACTGAGCAATGGAAACCCGAGCCCATCACGTTCTCATCGGCCTGGTCACCGTCCTGGTGGTGGCCGGCGCCATGCTGTTCGGCCTATGGCTGGCCAAATCCAGCGTGGACGATGCTTTCAAGGACTACGAGGTCGTGTTCAACGAAGCCGTGTCCGGGCTGTCCCGGGGCAGCGCCGTGCAGTACAACGGCATCAAGGTGGGCGATGTGTCCAGCCTGCGCCTGGACCCGAAAGACCCTCGCAGGGTCCTGGCGCGCGTACGCCTGAGTGCCGACACCCCCGTGAAGGAAGACACCCAGGCCAAGCTGACCCTGGCCGGGGTAACCGGCAACTCGTTCATCCAGCTGAGCGGTGGCACGCCCCAGAGCCCGGAGCTGAAGGGAAGGGACGGCCAGCTGCCGGTGATCATCGCCTCGCCGTCGCCCATTGCACGGCTGCTCACCGACGGCAGCGATCTGGTCACCAACATCAACCTGCTGCTGCACAATGCCAACCAGATGTTCTCCGAGGACAACATCGGCCATTTTGGCAACACCCTGGCCAACCTCGACAAGACCACAGGCGCACTGGCCGGGCAGCACGGCAGCATCACACAGGCCATCGAGCAGCTGGTACAGGCGGGCAAACAGGCCAGCGCCACCCTGGCCGAAACCCAGGCCCTGATGCGTAACGCCAATGGCCTGCTCAACAGCGAAGGGCGCCAGGCCATCGGCAGCGCCGAGCAGGCCATGCAGTCGCTGGCCCAGAGCACGGCCACCATCAACCGCCTGCTGCAGGACAACCGCGAAGCGCTCGACAACGGCGCCCAAGGCCTCGACCAGCTGACGCCGGCCATTCGTGAACTGCGTGAGACGCTCAATGCGCTCAAGGGTATTTCCCGGCAGCTGGAAGCCGACCCCAGCGGCTATCTGCTGGGCCGCGACAACCACAAGGAGTTTCAGCCATGAGCGCCACAATGCGCCTGCTGGGCGCGGCCGTAGCGATGAGCCTGGCCAGCGCCTGCTCGATCCTGCCGCAAAGCGAGCCTGTCGACCTCTACCGCCTGCCAGTCGACCAGCCAAGCCGGGCGGTGCCAGCGGTGGAGTGGTCACTGCGCCTGAACAAGCCCCTGGCCAGCGAGGCGCTCGCCGGGCCACGAATTGCCGTCGTCCCCCACGGGAATGTAATCAGCAGCTACAAAGGGGCACGTTGGGCTGATGCTGCGCCCATTCTGGTACGCAACCGCCTGCTCGATGGCTTCCAGCGGGACGGCCGCGTGCAGCGCCTGAGCGCTGACGACAGCAATCTGCAGGGCGACTTCGAGCTGGTGGGTGAATTGCTGGCCTTTCAGACCGAATACCGCCCGGGCGGGGCCGTGGAAGTGGTGGTTCGCTATGACGCGCGCCTGGTGCAAGGGCGCACCCAGCGCATCCTTGCCAGCAAGCGGTTCGAGGTGCACCAGCCGCTGGCTGACACGCAATTGCCAGCCGTTGTAGCCGGCTTCGGCCAGGCCAGCGACCAGCTGACCGGGCAAGTGGTGGGTTGGACCATCACACAGGCCGGGGCCTGGCTTCAGGCGAAGAACCAATAGCAGACGAAGATCGCCGCCACCACGCCGGAGAACTCGGCCAGCAACGCGCAACCGACCGCATGCCGGACCCGCTGGATACCCACCGCGCCAAAGTACACCGCCAGCACGTAGAAGGTAGTTTCGGTACTGCCCTGAATGGTCGCGGCCACCAGCGCCGGGAAACTGTCCACGCCCTGCGCCTGCATGGTCTCGATCAGCATGGCCCGCGCCGCGCTCCCCGAGAACGGTTTGACCAGCGCGGTGGGCAAGCCATCGACGAATCGCGTATCCAGGCCCAGCCAAGTCACCAGGTGGCGGATACCGTCCAGGGCAATCTCCAGGGCGCCCGAGGCGCGCAGCACGCCAACCGCCACCAGCATTGCCACCAGATAAGGCAGCAGGTTCCTGGCCACGTCGAAGCCTTCCTTGGCGCCCTCGACGAAGGCTTCGTACACCTTCACCCGCTTCAGCGCACCGATGACCAGAAACAGCATGATGACCCCGAACAGGGTGAGGTTGCCCAGTATGGAAGACAGGCTGGCCAGCGCAGCCGCCGACAGGGTGCCCAGAAACGCCATGAAACCGCCCAGCAGCAAGGCACCGGGGATCAGATAGGCCAGCACCACCGGGTCCCACAACCGCAGGCGCTGCATCACCGCCACGGACAACAGGCCCACCAGGGTCGAGACGCTGGTGGCCAGCAGAATGGGTAGGAACACCATGGTGGGGTCAGGTGCCCCTTGCTGGGCCCGGTACATGAAGATGGTCACGGGCAACAGGGTGAGCGAAGAGGCGTTCAGTACCAGGAACAGAATCTGTGCATTGCTTGCGGTAGTGCTGCTGGGGTTCAGCGCTTGCAGGGCCCGCATCGCCTTCAGGCCGATGGGTGTGGCAGCGTTGTCCAGGCCCAGGCCGTTGGCGGCGAAGTTCATGGTGATCAACCCCAGCGCCGGGTGCCCCGGGGGTACCTCAGGCATCAGCCGGGCGAACAGCGGGCCCAGCACCTTGGCCAGCCACTCGACGATACCGGCCTGCTCGGCAATTTTCAGAAAGCCCAGCCACAGGGTGAGGGTGCCGAACAGCAACACCATCACCTCGACCGACAGTTTGGCCATGGCGAAGATACTCTCGACCATCGCCGCGAAGATGCCAGCGTTGCCACCTACCAGCCATTGGGCCATGGCAGACACTGCTGCCACCAGGAAAAAGCCGAGCCAAAGGCCGTTGAGCATCCGCGTGTACCCCCTGAAAAATGCCCGAATGATAGCGGAAGTTGCCCCTACCGGCTTCACCCCTGGTAGGGCCGGCTTGCCGGCCACAGGGCCAACTGCACCCTACTGCCCTTACAGACAGCAAAAAGCCCCGACAAGTCGGGGCTTCTGTTCAAGCAACCATCACGCTCAGCGCTTGACGGGCTCGCCAACCACCGCAGCCTGCTGCTTTTCGGCAACCAGCGAGGCATAGTACTGCTCGCCCTTGGCCGCATCGTACATGCCTTCCCAACGGGAGATCACCAGCGCCGCCAGGGCGTTGCCGATCACGTTCAGCGCAGTACGGGCCATGTCCATGATGCGGTCGACACCGGCGATGAAGGCCAGGCCTTCCAGCGGGATGCCCACGCTGCCCAGGGTAGCCAGCAGCACCACGAACGACACGCCCGGCACGCCCGCGATACCCTTGGAGGTCACCATCAGGGTCAGCACCAGCAGCAGCTGCTGGCTCCACGACAGGTCGATGCCGTACAGCTGGGCGATGAAGATGGCCGCAATGCTCTGGTACAGGGTCGAGCCATCGAGGTTGAAGGAGTAGCCGGTTGGCACCACGAACGAGCAGATCGACTTCGGCGCACCGTACTTCTCCATCTTCTCGATCACCCGCGGCAGCACGGTTTCCGAGCTGGAGGTGGAGTAGGCCAGGATCAGCTCATCTTTCATGATGCGCATGATCTTGGTCACCGAGAAACCAAACAGCCGCGCCACCAGGCCCAGCACCATGAAGGCGAAGAAGGCGATGGCGAAGTACACCAGCAGCACCAGCTTGGCCAGCGGCAGCAGCGAGCTGAAGCCGAAGTTGGCCACGGTCACGGCGATCAGGGCAAACACACCGATCGGGGCGTAGTTCATGATCATGTGAGTGACCTTGAACATGGTTTCCGAAACGGCCTGGAAGGTGCGTACCAACGGGTCGCGCAGCTCTGCCTGCAGGCTGGAGAGGCCCAGGCCGAACATCACCGAGAAGAAGATGATCGGCAGCATTTCGCCACGCATCAGCGCTGCAAAGATATTCGACGGGATCAGGTTGAGCAGCGTTTCGATGAAGGCATGCTCATGCTGCACCTCCGCCGCGGTTGCCTGGTACTTGGAAATGTCCACGGTCCCCAAGGTACTCATGTCGATACCGGCACCTGGGTGGAACAGGTTGGCCAGCACCAGGCCCACCACGATGGCAATGGTGGTGACGACTTCGAAATACAGAATGGTCTTGAGGCCGATACTGCCCAGCTTTTTCGCATCGCCAACCCCGGCGATACCCACGATCAACGACGAAATCACGATCGGGACGACGATCATCTTGATCAGGCGAATGAAGATGTCACCAGCTGGCTGGAGGACGTTGCTGATCCACCATGCCTTTTCCGCACTGAAGTGATTCAGTAGCGCACCGACTGCGACGCCCAGCAGCAGACCGATGACGATCTGCCAGGCGAGGCTCAGTTTTGCCTTCTTCATGTCTTTACCCTTTGTTCTAGTGGTCATGCCACCTCACGGAAACCCGCAGACCCTGCCATCGGCAAACTCCGGCGGTAACGCCCTCCGCAAGGCAACGTGTTGTAAGGACAGCGCAGGCGGGCGTGAGGGCGCCCTGGCCGGCGAAAAAGGCGGCAACTATTGCGATGGCAAAAGGGGAAATCTAATGCCTGAAATGCATAGCCCATACCGATAACGCATAAGGATTTCAGCGTTATTGAGCGCTGCAATGAGCCTGGATGGTCCGCGTTCGGGATACCGAACAAGGCCATAGCGCCAAATCAAGGCAGAAATGACAGTAGCGGAAGGTAGGAAGATTCAGCTTGTTCGACAATCCGAATGGCAAAAATGCCACCCGAATGAATGAAGGGCAGGGCGAAAAAAAACTGATGTACGGTTGAGACAAAATGTGTCTTCAAACAATAAACGTGCAAGCCCAGCGCGACGGGCTCCTCGGAAGCCAGGCCTGCCATGAGCCTTTCCATGGCACCCAGCCTGACGCTTCCGATTCCGCCTTTTCCTGACCCGGCCCACTGAGTGGAGGCACTCCCTGTACCCCTAGGCCGCTCCGACCCTGCAACAGCCAGAACAGCCCGGCCCCATGGTCATGTGCTGCTCCTCCTCGGAGCGGCGCATCATGGAAGGCTGACACTATAGGGCCGTTCAGCTTCCATTTCGTGACAGTGCAGGGCGTTCTACCCGTACCGTCAGCAAACACTCAATACCAGTTCGGGTCACGCTTGAGCTGGTCCTGCAGCAACGCCTTCATGCCGTCATCCGGCTTGCCGAACCAGGTGTACTTGGCGTGACGGGTCGGCGACTTGTCGCTTGGCAGGCCCTCAGGCACTTCCACCAACATGCCGTAGGCATCATCCTTGTCCCAGCTCACCGCCACGATCAGGCGCTTGTACGTGCAGTTGTTGTCTGACTCGCACAGCGGGCCGACCAGGTACTTGTCGCCATCTTCGGTCAACGCCGACATTTGCTGAGACGAACTGCCCGACAGGTTGATTACCCACTCAGGCAGGTTCTCTTTACCCTTGATGGCGTCGTGCCAAGCTTCCCTGTATTTGGCGTCGGTCCCCAGTAACTGGTTTACACGCAGTTGGCCATCATTGGCCGCCACCGCCGCGCCAGTGGCGCTCAACAGCAGAGCGCCAGCCAGAACGTTACGCAACAGGCTGCCCATTACCGTCGACCACGTCCGAAGAAGAAGGAAGCGACGAACAGAACCAGGAAGACGATGAACAGGATCTTGGCAATCCCTGTAGCAGCGCCCGCGATGCCACCAAAGCCCAGAACTGCAGCGACGATAGCGATGATGAGGAAAGTGATAGCCCAGCTCAGCATGGTGATTCTCCTTTCTTTTTGACGGCAGTGTGGGTCAGAACACCCAACGATCCTGAGGTACGACGTGTTCAACGGTGGCCGGTGAAGCGGCTTTGCCTTGCGAAGGCAGCTGTTCTGCTGCCTTTACCAGGTTACTGGCCCGCGTCGACTGGATCTGGGACAGCAAGGCGGTTTGCGCCGCCACCTGATCCGCAAGGCGGGCTGTTTGAACGCTGTAATAGAAGAGGCCGGCTGCCAAAGTCAGCACCACCGCAACCCCCAGCGACAAAATTTGGCGCAGAGGCAGTGCAGCGACTTGCGAGTGGTTGACGGGTTGGCGGCTCATGCTGGCTCTCCTGCTGTAATTTTTGTCCAGACCTGAACAAGTAATTGCAGCCTGCGTGCCAGCTTTTA
This sequence comes from Pseudomonas sp. S36, assembly GCF_016647875.1. Taxonomy (NCBI): domain Bacteria; kingdom Pseudomonadati; phylum Pseudomonadota; class Gammaproteobacteria; order Pseudomonadales; family Pseudomonadaceae; genus Pseudomonas; species Pseudomonas sp. S36. Next base: position 27,614 of record NZ_JACVVG010000019.1, read on the forward strand.
AGTCATTAAAAAATCCTTATAAATCAACAACTTAAAATATTGAACCAATCAACCCTGGGACGTATCCTGCACGATGCCCGATTTACCTCCGTGCGAAATGCACGATCAGCCTTCCACCTTCGTCGCGACCTTGAGCATGTCTGCATCCACGCCACGCACGCCGATGATCTGCCGGGCGATCTCAGAGGCGATGGTTTTTTGCTCAGGGCTGACCACCTCACCCGACAAGCGCACCATCCCTTCCTCGCTTACAACCTTGAGGTTGAGGCCATCCAGGTTGCGGCTGAAGCGGTAACTGCTCTGGATCTTGTCGACGATCCAGCCATCACTGGGTTGCGGCCCGCTGGGCAGGCCTACCGGTGCGTTCCTGGCCTTGGCCATGGCTGCAGTGTCCAGGCTGACCAGGTTGTTGACCAAGTAGACGCCGTCGGTGGTGCGCGCCACTACCCCCGCCAGCTCCTTGGCCTCGGTGCTGTCCACCCGGCCACGCAGCGTTACCACGCCGTTATCGCTGTTCACCTCGATAGGCGCTTTTTCGGTGACGCGGCTCCAGGATAAACGCGCCCTGATCACAGCTGCCAAGGTGGCATCCTCCACGCGCCGGGCGTAGGCACGCAGCTCAAGCGGGCGTTCGACCAGGCTCGCGTTCACCTGCAACTGGTTCTGCACCTTGTCGATGCCGGAGGTGGCCAAGGCGACGTCCTCGGCCAACCGACGCTCGACATCATTTTCCACCTCACCCGACAGCTGCGCCTGTGCACCGTCCACCTCGACCTTGATGCGGTACGGGTTCAGCACCGGGTTAAGCGACAGTGCAGTTTGCAACGCCCCCTGCAGGCGGGCATCGTGCACGGCGTCAGCGGCTGCAGGGTGCGCAATTGCCAGCAAGCTGACACCCAACGCCAAGGCGCGGAAAGGAAATGGCATGGCTTTCTCCCTTTTTGTAGGCAAAATCTGTAATTCATCGCAACCAATGTGCCAAGCGCTGCCTCTAAGCAAATCACCGGCAGATTGCGGCTTTCAGGCATCATTCGGCCATTTGCTAGCATGCAAAGGGCAGAATCCTTCAGAATTGACCATGCAACTTGCCCGATTTTTCCCACACTAAACAAAGATATTTCCCTAAGGAGCGCAGGTAATGGAATCAGCCCAGGACAAACAAGGCCGGATTCTGCTGGTGGATGACGAGTCCGCGATCCTGCGCACGTTCCGTTATTGCCTGGAGGACGAGGGCTACAGTGTCGCCACCGCCAACAGCGCATCCCAGGCAGATACCCTGTTGCAACGCCAGGTGTTCGACCTGTGCTTCCTCGACTTGCGCCTGGGTGAAGACAATGGCCTGGACGTGCTGGCACAGATGCGCATCCAGGCCCCGTGGATGCGCGTGGTCATCGTGACCGCACATTCCGCCATCGACACGGCAGTGGATGCGATCCAGGCCGGCGCTGCCGACTACCTGGTCAAACCCTGCAGCCCGGACCAACTGCGCCTGGCCACCGCCAAGCAATTGGAGGTGCGACAACTCTCGGCACGTCTGGAAGCCCTCGAAGGCGAGGTGCGCAAGCCCAAGGACGGCCTGGACTCGCACAGCCCGGCCATGATGGTGGTACTCGAAACTGCCCGGCAGGTGGCCACCACCGACGCCAACATCCTGATCCTCGGTGAATCGGGTACCGGTAAAGGTGAACTGGCCCGCGCCATCCATGGCTGGAGCAAACGTGCCCGCAAGGCTTGCGTCACCATCAATTGCCCATCGCTGAACGCCGAGCTGATGGAGAGCGAGTTGTTCGGCCATACCCGCGGTGCGTTCACCGGTGCCAGCGAAAGCACCCTGGGCCGGGTCAGCCAGGCGGACGGCGGCACCCTGTTCCTCGACGAGATCGGCGACTTCCCGCTGACCCTGCAACCCAAGCTGTTGCGCTTTATCCAGGACAAGGAATACGAACGTGTCGGTGACCCGGTTACCCGCCGCGCCGACGTGCGCATCCTCGCCGCCACCAACCTCAACCTTGAAGAAATGGTGCGGGACGGGCGTTTCCGAGAAGACCTGCTGTACCGCCTCAACGTAATCACCCTGCACCTGCCGCCGCTGCGCGAGCGCAGCGAAGACATCCTGACCCTGGCTGATCGGTTCCTGGCCCGCTTCGTGAAGGAGTATTCGCGCCCAGGCCGCGGCTTCAGTGACGAAGCACGGGCGGCCCTGCTGAACTACCGTTGGCCAGGCAACATCCGTGAATTGCGCAATGTGGTGGAGCGGGCGAGCATCATCTGCCCACAGGAAAAAGTTGAAATCAGCCACCTGGGCATGGGCGAGCAACCTGCGGGCAATGCACCGCGGGTAGGGGCCGCCCTGAGCCTGGACGAGCTTGAGCGTGCCCACATCGGCGCCGTGCTGGCGGCCAGCGATACCCTCGACCAGGCAGCCAAGACCCTGGGCATCGATGCATCGACCCTGTACCGCAAGCGCAAGCAGTACAACCTGTGAAATGGCCAACCATGAAGCTGCGCACGCGGCTGTTCCTCAGCATATCGGCGCTGGTCACCGTGGCGTTGCTTGGGTTGTTGCTGGGGCTGGTCAGTGTGCTGCAGATGGCCTCGGTGCAACAGCAACTGGTGCGCGACACCACCCACTCGCTGGAGGTAGGCCTCAAGCTGCGCCAGAACCTGGGTAACCAGTTGATTCAGATCCTCGATGAAACGCCTGCCACTGAGAACCTTCAGGTTCTTCAGGAGGACTTCCAGCAGCTACTCGGCCAAGGGGTAGCCCAGGGCAGCGAGCGCGAAGGCTTCATCAAAGCCAGCGCGCATTATCAGGACTTCCTCAAGGCCTACCGCGAGAGCGCTACGCCTTCGCGCAGCATGGGCGTGGACCAACCGTTGGGCGCTGCTTTCAACCAGGTCCGCACCGACCTCATCGACGCCCACAAGCAGGCCTTGCAATACATCAGCCGCAGTGAAGAGCAATCCCGTGACCGGGCGCTCCTGGTCAGTGGCACCCTCGGCCTGATGGGCCTGGTGGTGCTGGTGCTGGGCTTCATCACCGCGCACAACATTGCCCGGCGCTTTGGCCAGCCCATCGAGGCTCTGGCCAAGGCAGCAGACCAGCTGGGCAAAGGCAACTTCGATGTCACGCTGCCGGTAACCCAGGCCAGCGAGCTCAACCAGCTCACCCGCCGGTTCGGGCTGATGGCCGATGCCCTGCGCAAACACCAGGCGACCAATGTGGACGAGTTGCTGGCAGGCCAGCAACGCCTGCAGGCCGTGCTCGACAGCATCGACGACGGGCTGCTGATCATCGACCGGCAAGGCCTGCTGGAACACCTCAACCCCGTCGCCCAGCGCCAGCTGGGCTGGACCGACAGCCGGGTCGGCAGCAGCCTGGCCGAAGCCCTGCAACGCCCGGAGCTGGAGCAACAGTTGCGCCAAGTACTGCGCGGCGGCAGCCTGGACCGGCCACCCGACGACCTGAACATGGAGGTGGACGAGGAGGCACGCCTGCTCACCTACAGCCTCACCCCCGTCAGCCACCCGCAAGGGCCTATTCTGGGCGCGGTGATGGTGCTGCACGATGTTACCGAGCAGCGCGCCTTCGAGCGGGTTCGCAGCGAGTTCGTGCTGCGCGCCTCCCATGAGCTACGCACCCCGGTCACCGGCATGCACATGGCCTTCGGCCTACTGCGCGAGCGGGTGTCGTTTGCTCCCGAAGCCCGCGAGAACGACCTGCTGGACACCATCGGCGAAGAAATGCAGCGCCTGACCCAGCTGATCAACGACCTGCTCAACTTCAGCCGCTACCAGAGCGGCTTGCAAAAGCTGGAGCTTGCGCCCTGCGCCGTCGACGAACTGCTGGAGCGTGCCCAGGTGCGCTTCGCCGAACAGGCGGGGCAGAAAGACATCGAACTGGTGCTGGCCCTGGAGCCCCCGCTGCCGCGTATACAGGCCGACCTCGCCCAACTCGACCGGGTGCTGGACAACTTGCTGCACAACGCCATCCGCCATACCCCGCAGGGCGGGCGTATCCGCCTGCACGCCCGCCGGCATGCCGAGCGGGTTATCGTCAGTGTCGAGGATAATGGCGAAGGCATCGCCTACGGGCAGCAGGGCCGCATCTTCGAACCCTTCGTGCAGGTGGGGCGCAAGAAAGGCGGCGCCGGCCTGGGCCTGGCGCTGTGCAAGGAGATCGTGCAATTGCACGGGGGGCGCATGGGCGTGTTTTCCCGGCCAGGGCAGGGCACGCAGTTCTATATGGCCTTGCCGGTGTGATGCACAGGGCTAACGCTGCCGCCCAGGCGGCAGCTTCCCCCGCGTTACCAGCTCGGCGAACTGCCGGGCAGTGAGGGCCTTGGCGAACAACCAGCCTTGGCCGTAGTTCACCCCTTCACTGAGCAGCAGCAGGGCCTGGTCCTCGCGTTCGATCCCTTCGGCGATCACTCGCAGGTGAAGGTCATGGGCCATGCGGATAATGTGCGGCGCAACCCCACTGCTGGCGGCATCGTGCCCGAGGGCACCAATGAATGCCTTGTCGATCTTCAGGCAATCAACCGGCAGGGTTTGCAGGTACGCCAGGCTGCAGTAGCCAGTGCCGAAGTCGTCGATCAGCACCTGGTGCCCCTCCGCACGCAGCGTCTGCAAGTTGTCGCGTGCCACTACCACATCGATCAGGCCGCGCTCGGTGACCTCGAAGGCGATCTGGCTCGCATTAACCCGGTGCAACGCCAGCAGCCGCGCCGCCACCTCGCCGATACGCGGCACCATGACGTCACACGCCGCCAGGTTTACCGAGATGTACAACTTTGGGTGCGACCTCAGCAGCGCGCCCAGCTGCTCCAGCACGCGCTGCAAGACGAAATCGGTGATCTGGCGGATCTGGCCGGTATTTTCGGCCAGCGGTATGAACAGGTCAGGGCTGGTAAGGGTGCCATCAGGCCGGCGCCAGCGCACCAACGCCTCGGCCCCCACACAGCGCCGGGTGTCGAGCTGAAAGATGGGCTGGTACAGCACCTGCAACTGGCCACGGCGCAGGGCATGTTGCAGCTCCGAACTCATCGACCGGCGTTGCTGTATCAGCTGCAGCACCAGCCAGCCAATGCAACAGGCCCCCAGCACACTGCCCGGGAACAGCAACCACAAGGTGCCGTTCATTCTCAGCGGCAGGCTGGCGCGCGGGGCGATCAGTACAAGCTGATAATCGGGCGACTTGGTCGGCATGCGATAGATCAGGCGATCGCTGAACTCCAGCAGCGTCTTGTGGCTGCTGGACCACACCGACGGCGGCGGCCATACCTGGGCCGGGCCAAGCACGGGTATCGCCCGCGCACCGTTGTCCAGCACCACCAGCAGGCTGCCCCCCGGGGGCAAGTCCACCACATCGGTCAGGTGCCCCCGCGAGGTGGACACCAGAAACCTGCCACGGCCCAGCATCAACGCCGCCAGGTTTTCGTCAGGCTCGGTGGTTGTATTAAGCCAGTAGCTGTAGACCGGGCCCTTGATGTCCGGCGCACGCAGCGGTACGAATGCACGCTCGTCTCCCCGGTTGGAGCAGGCCGCATTGCCGTCCACATAAGCCGCTTCGTAGATGAACCGTGAACTCAGGCCCACCCGTTGCAGGGCAGCCAGCATGGCCGGGCTGCAGCCGCGCACGGGTTGCGCCTGCAGCAGGTCGACGCCTTCACGCAACTGGCCGAACACTTGCTCCAGGCGTTCGAGAAAGCGCTCGCCCTGGGCGTTCATCTGCTCGGTTTCGCTCTGCTTCATCTGTTGCAAGGCAACACCGATGCTGGCGGTAAGCAGCAGGGCAGCACTGGCCAACGCTGCCAATGTGGCCAGCATCCAGGGATGGTTGAAAATTTGGCGCAGCGTAGCGGTGGTGTCCGGCATCGAAGGCATCCAGTTGATTACCAAGGTATAGCAACTGGATGAGGATTTACCTTCGCCGTTTGGCGCTTCGCCCGAGCACGGCCTGGCCGCCTGGGCAGGGGGCCTTAGCGGGTAGGGTTCAACACCTGCAATATCGCCGCCGTCTGGGCGTCCGGCAGGCCGTCGAAGCGCTGCGGCCGGAACCGCATCTGGAAGGCCGCAAGCACATGCCGGGTGGCCACATCCAACACGCCGGTCTGCTCGATGGCGTAACCAAAGCGCGCCAGTTCCTGCTGGTACCAGCCGACACCAGGCGGGTTGACGTCGAAATAGCCTTGCTGGCGTGCCACCGCGTTTGCATCGGGCCAAATGCCCAGTCCCTCGTCGGCCAGGCGCTTCCACGGGAACATCGGGCCTGGGTCGAGCTTACGCAACGGGGCGATGTCGCTATGGCCGATGATGTGCCTTGGCTCGATGTTGTTGCGCTTGACGATGTCCTTCAACAGCGCGATCAGTGACTGGATCTGCGCTTCGCTGTAAGGGTGCCACACCCGGCCTGTGGGCGTGTCGGTGAAGCCCGGGTTGACGATTTCGATCCCGATCGAGGATGAGTTCAGCCAGGTACGGCCCTGCCACTGGCTGTCGCCTGCGTGCCAGGCGCGGCGGTTTTCGTCTACCAGTTGATAAACCGTACCTGGCCCGTCGCCGATCAGGTAGTGGCTGCTGACCTCGCCATGGGTGAGCAACGCCAATGAGCGCTCCAGCGATGCATTGGTGTAATGCAGCACCACGAACTGGATACGGTTGTCCTGGTTGGCTGAGGGGTGGCTGCGGTCGATACGCAGGCCCGTCGAGCATCCGGCCAGGGTGAACAGCAGCAAAGTGATCAGCGTTGTTTTCAGCGTGGAAAGCACATCGATGGCCTCAGCAAATGAGCGCTACAGTATAACGTGCTCCGAGACCGCGCGCTCGCGGCCCGAGGGGCCGCTGATCAGCCTTGCTCGATGCGGTTTCGCCCCTGTTCCTTGGCCCGGTAGAGCGCTGCATCGGCACGCTTGAGCACTTGGTCGCCGTGCTCGCCGGCCCGGAACGCACTCAGGCCGATGGAGGTGGTAATGACCACCCGCTCCCCCTTGAAATGGAACGGGCAGGCCTGCACGGCCGCGCGCATGGCCTCGGTGACCTCCAGTGCCTGCGCGGGTGTGGTCTGCGGCAGCAGCAGGACAAACTCCTCGCCGCCGAAGCGGGCAATGAAATGCCGGCCGCGCAAGCGCTTGCGCAATTGATCGGCAACGATCTTCAACACCTTGTCACCGGCCAGGTGCCCATAGCTGTCGTTGATCCGCTTGAAATGATCCAGGTCGAGAATGGCCATGGCCAGGTGACCACCGTGCGCCTGCCACGCCTGCACTTCGGCATCGAGCTGCTCGCTCCATGCGGCGCGGTTGGGCAGGCCGGTGAGCGGGTCCAGCAGGGCCTTCTGGCGCTGTTCTTCCAGGTGCTCGCGATAGCCAAGGGCTTCCTGCTCCATGCTGGCCACCCGCTCGGACAACCCGTGCAGGCGGCCCGCCAGCTCCTGCTCGCGGCGGTCGCGTTCATGCTTGTGCTGGTCCATGGTGACCAGCAGGCTTTCGAGCCGGCCGTCCAGCGCCTGCTTGAGGCTCACCACATCGGCGGCGCACTGAACATCGCTCTGCAGGCCGCCCACATGCTCACGCAACTGGGTATCCAGCTCCCGCGCTGCGCTGCTGTTGTCGGCATGGCCGGCGCTGGCTTGGTGCAAATAGTCGTGGAAACCTTCAAGGCGCTCGTTGAGCAGTTGCAGGTAGGTTTCGAACTCGTGCTGGCCGCTGTCGGTGATGGCCAGCAACAGAACAGCAAGGTCATCGAGCACCGGTATCAGCTCGTACCAATTGAGCCCGCGCGCTACCCGGTCACGCATGGCCTGCGCCTGAGCCTTGTGCCGCTCCGGCAGGCTGAGGTCATCCAGCAGGCCGATCAGGGTCTGCTCGATGTGCGCGGCCACCTGGCTGTAGGGCGGTTCTACCGCGTAGGGCAGGGCGTAGGCCTCATCGGCGGCCTCTCCGGTTTCCACCGGGTGGGGCTCGGGCTTTGGGGCGGTTGGCGGTGGGGTGGCGGCTACGGGAGCTTCTGGCAACGGGTCGTTGGCAGGTTGGACTGCGGGCTGGGCAGCAGTATCGACCTCAGGGGCATGCGGTGCATCGAATGCATCGATGCTGTGCGGCGCCGGGGCCTGGGCAAGCGCCGATGGCGGCTCGATGAGCGGCGCTGGTGACGCTGGCGCTTCCGGTGCGGGGGCTGGGGCTGGGGCTGGATCAGCCTCAGGCACCGGGGCCACAGGCACCTCGTCATCACGGCCCTTGAACAGGCGCTGCAGGAACCCCCCACGCGGCTCACCAGCCGACTTGCCCAACGCTGAAAGCGCACGCTCCTGCAAGCCGCTCAACTCGCCTAACAGCGGCGGCAGGTCACGCGATTGGCTCACCCCTGCCTCCAGGCGTTTAGCCAGCTTTTTCAACGGCCGGGACACATCGCTGGAAAGGGGCAGGCCTTGCAGTTGCCCTACCAGCGAGGTCAGTGCATCACCCACTTGGTTCATGCGTGTTTCGCGGCGCTGCTCAGAGTCCAGTACCGCCTTCTCCAGCCGCGGAATAAGCCCCGCAAGCCCGGCGTCCATGTTGTCACCACGGATCACCTCGCGCATTTCCTTCATGCACTGGTCCACGATCTTGTCGCTGCCTTCAGCGGCCAGGGTACTGCGCACCAGGCCACGGCGCAGCAAGTCGAGGCGTGCCTCCCAACGCCGCTCGAGCTTCTCCTGCTGCTCGATGCTCTTGAGGTATTTTTCTTTCCAGCGCTCGGCTTCTTCGGTCATGCCTGTGTCCGCACGGGTGATACAACTGGGGCTGTCTGATACACACTGTCGGCGCACACCCCCGGCACTTTAGGGCATGCACAGCTTCAGTTGATTCAGCTCAAGGCCGGCAGCGTATCCACAGTCAATGCATCAGGCAATCGGATCTCGACAGCGACCGGAAGGTGGTCGGAGATCGGTTGGGCCAGCACCTCCACGCGCTCCAGCGTCAGGCTGGGGCTGAGCAGAATGTGGTCCAGGCAACGCTGGGGGCGCCAGCTGGGGAACGTGGCCTCCACCTGCGGGGCAATCAGGCCAAGGTCGCGCAACGGCGAATGCTCGAGCAGGTCCGTGGCATGGGTGTTCATGTCACCCATCAACACCTGGTGGCGATAACCGCCAATCAGCTCGCGGATATAGGCAAGCTGCAGGGCCCGGGTCTTGGCACCCAACGCCAGGTGCATCATGACCACGATCAGCGCATCCTCACCCTCGCCGAAGCGCACCAGAATGGCTCCCCGCCCGGCGGGGCCGGGCAGCGGATGGTCTTCGAGCTGGTGCGGTTTCAGGCGGCTTAGCACGCCATTGCTGTGTTGGGCAAAGCGGCCAAGGTTGCGATTGAGTTGCTGGTACCAGTAGGGGAAAGCGCCCAACTGCGCCAGGTGCTCGACCTGGTTGATGTAGCCCGAACGCATGCTGCCGCCGTCGGCTTCCTGCAAGGCCACCAGGTCGAAGTCGCTGAGCAGTTGGCCAATCTTCTGCAGGTTACCGGCCCGCCCGGTATGGGGCAGCAAATGTTGCCAACTGCGGGTCAGGTAGTGCCGGTAGCGTTCGGTGCTGATGCCCACCTGAATGTTGAAGCTGAGCAGCCGCAGGCGACCATCCTCGGGCAGGCCAGGGGCCTGCAGGTGATGCTCGTTGACCTGCGGCTGGTGCAGGCCAATGCCACGCGTTGACCGGAAGCGGGGCATGGTAGCGCCGCCTACTTGGCGGCGCGCTCCTTGTCGATCAGCTGGTCGGCAACGTTCAGTACGGCCTCGGCGCCGCCGGCGGTACCCAGGTCGAAGCGATACTTGCCGTTGACGATCATGCTCGGTACGCCAGTGATTTCGTACTTCTTCGCCAGCTCTTTGGCCTGGTTGACCTGGCCTTTGATGGCGAACGAGTTATAGGTGGCCAGGAACTTGGCTTTGTCCACGCCTTGGGTCGCCAGGAAGTCCGCCATGTCCTGTGGATCGGTCAGGCGCTTGCGCTGGTTCTGGATAGCATCGAAGACGGCAGCATGCACTTTATGCTCGACCCCCATGGCTTCGAGGGTGAGGAACATCTGGCCGTGGGCATCCCACGGGCCGCCGAACATGGCGGGGATACGCTTGAAGTTGACATCCTTGGGCAATTTTTCCACCCAAGGGTTGATCACCGGCTCGAAGCTATAGCAGTGCGGGCAGCCATACCAGAACAGCTCGACCACTTCGATCTTGCCAGGGACGGAAACCGGAACAGGGTTGCTCAGCACCAAATATTCCTTGCCGGCAACAGGCTCTGCGGCCTGGACGGCAGTCATACCGAATACGCTGGCAGCGACCAGCGCAGCGCTGAGAATCAGTTTACGCATGCTTTACTCCTGAGCAGTCATGGGTCGCCGCGACGCGACCTGCAATGAGACAGGCCGGGAAGGGCTCAAGTTCTGTAGTGTAACGGCTGCGGGCGAAAAAAAGGGCGGCCGCACCGCCCTTTCATCATTGGCTGGCAACATTAACCGAATGTTAATGCAGGCCCTGGATATAGCTGGCCAGGGCTTCGATGTCATGGTTGCTCAGCTTGCCGGCGATGGTGCGCATGGTCATGGCATCGCCGTCGTTGGTGCGGTTGCCTTCGCGGAAGTCGGTGAGCTGCTTGCTCACGTACTGCGCGTGCTGGCCGCTCAGGTGCGGGAAGCCGGCAAGCGCAATACCGGCGCCGTTGGGGGAGTGGCAGCCGGTGCAGGCAGGCATGCCTTTGTCGAGGTCACCGCCATTGAACAGTGCGCGGCCACGTTCGACCAGCGCCGGGTCAGCAGCCCCCACGCTGCCTTTCTGGCTGGCGAAGTACGCGGCGATATCAGCCAGGTCCTGGTCGCTGAAAGCGGCCAGCATGCCGGTCATCTCCAGCACGGTACGCTTGCCGGACTTGATATCGTGCAGTTGTTTTTCGAGGTAGCGCTGGCCTTGGCCAGCCAGTTTCGGGAAGTTCGGTGCCAGGCTATTGCCGTCGGGGTTGTGGCAGGCGCCACAGACGGCGGTCTTGGCCTGGCCCGCGGCAGCATCGCCCATGACAGGTTGTGCAGCAGTGGCCGCACCTGCGACACCCAGGGTCAACAGCAGACTCACGACTAGTTTGTTCATCAGCTAATCCAACACGGCTAAGGGTGAAATGTTATGTATCGGGACTGCCACTCATCCAAAGGATGACCAAACGGTAGTCCTCGGCACTGCAGTCCATGCACAATCCACGCGGCGGCATAGCCTTGAAACCCTGGGTCACGTGCCTTACCAGTACCTCGATGCCCTGCGCCAGCCTTGGCTCCCACGCTACCCGGTCGCCCTGCCTGGGCGCCTGTGGCAACTGCCCGGCGTGACAGGCCGCACACGTGCGGTTGTACAACACCTCGGGATCCTGTGTAGCCTGTGCGCTGAAAACCGGCAGAAACATACCGACAGCAAGCAGCCATTTCGCCATGCGGAACGACCTTCAGGGTTGGGGGCCGCGCTGCGTTCTGTTGCGCGAGCTATTGATCGACACCCCATGCCCGTTCCCCTACGTTGGGAGAATGAGCACACAAAAACTGGGGCATTATATACTTCCGCCGTCCAAACGGAAACGACACCGCTTGCCAGGCTCAGGCCAATCGAGCCCGGCAACACCCACATCGGATATCCCATGCAAGTCAAGAACCCCATCCTCGGCCTGTGCCAGAAAGCCCAATTCGCCCTTAGCGCCGCCAAGGTCGAACAATGCCCCGACGACCAGGGTTACGAGGTGGCTTTCGCCGGCCGGTCCAATGCCGGCAAATCCAGCGCCCTCAACACCCTGACCCACGCCAGCCTGGCACGCACCTCGAAAACCCCGGGCCGCACTCAGTTGCTGAACTTTTTCAGTCTGGACGATGAACGGCGTTTGGTCGACTTGCCGGGCTATGGCTATGCCAAGGTGCCGATCCCGCTCAAGCAGCACTGGCAAAAGCACCTGGAGGCCTATTTGGGCAGCCGCGAGTGCCTGCGCGGCATCATCCTGATGATGGACGTGCGCCACCCCATGACCGACTTCGACAAGATGATGCTCGACTGGTCCAAGGCCAGCAGGATGCCCATGCACATCCTGCTGACCAAGGCCGACAAGCTGACCCACGGCGCGGGCAAGAACACCCTGCTGAAAGTGCAGTCGGAAATCAGAAAAGGCTGGGGCGATGGCGTGACCATCCAGCTGTTCTCGGCGCCCAAGCGCCTGGGCGTAGAAGACGCCTACCGCGTGCTGGCCGGCTGGATGGAGCTGGAAGACAAGCCTGCGGTGTAACGCTTTGCCAAATCGCAGGCAAAAAAAACCCCGGACTTCGTATGGGGAGGGGGAAGTTCGGGGTCCAAGTCCGGACCGCTAGGGCGGGGTCCAGATATCTGCCAACACTTAACACAACATAGGAGCATCGAAAGGCTTCACCAGCCATTCAGGACCTCTGAGTCGCAATTCACCCTTTAAGTTCCTGACCGCTGCTCCAATTTGTGCGCTGTTTCATGAAACGCCATCGGCCACCGAGGTGGCCGGCATCCAGTCATGCGGCGATAAGTCGCAGAGACTCGTGAGTTTTAACCGCTCGATCAATGCGCTTCGTCCCAGTTTGCACCCACGCCCGCTTCAACCAGAAGGGGTACGTCGAGTTTCGCGGCGTTGCTCATGTGCAGGCGAATTTCATCTTTGACCTGTTCAACCAGATCCTCGCGCACCTCCAGCACCAGTTCGTCGTGGACCTGCAGGATCACCCGGGCGTCCAGCCCACTCTCGCTCAACCAGCTGTCCACATTGACCATCGCCCGCTTGATGATGTCTGCGGCAGTGCCCTGCATGGGGGCGTTGATCGCCGTCCGTTCGGCGCCTTTGCGCAGCGCAGGGTTTTTGGCGTTGATGTCGGGCAGGTACAGCCGGCGGCCGAACAGGGTTTCGACGAAGCCCTGCTCCGCCGCCTGGGCGCGGGTGCGCTCCATGTAGGCCAGCACGCCAGGGTAGCGGGTGAAATAGCGGTCGATGTAGTCCTGGGACTGCTTGCGGTCCACGCCGATCTGCTTGGCCAGGCCAAACGCGCTCATGCCGTAGATCAGGCCGAAGTTGATCGCCTTGGCGCTGCGGCGCTGGTCGTTGGTCACCTGTTCGAGCGCCACGCCAAACACCTCTGCCGCCGTGGCCCGGTGCACGTCCAGGTCATTCTGGAAGGCATGCAGCAAGCCCTCATCCTTGGCCAGGTGGGCCATGATGCGCAGCTCGATCTGCGAATAGTCGGCAGCCAGCAGCTTGTAGCCGGGGCTGGCGATGAATGCCTGGCGGATGCGCCGCCCCTCGGCAGTACGAATGGGGATGTTCTGCAGGTTCGGGTCGCTGGACGACAACCGGCCGGTGGCCGCCACTGCCTGCTGGTAGGAGGTGTGAATGCGCCCGGTGCGCGGGTTGATCTGCCCCGGCAGCTTGTCGGTGTAGGTGCTCTTGAGCTTGCTCAGGCTGCGGTACTGCATCAGCACCTCAGGCAAGGGGTAGCCTTGCATCGCCAGGTCGTCGAGCACCGCCTCGGCGGTGGACGGCTGGCCCTTGGCGGTTTTGCTCAATACCGGCATGCCCAGCTTGTCGTACAGAATCGCCCCCAGCTGTTTGGGCGAGCCGAGGTTGAACTGCTCACCGGCCAGCTCGAAGGCGCGTTGCTCCAGCTCGGCCATCTTCACGCCCAGCTCACCGCTTTGTACCTGCAACAAGGCCGCGTCCACCAGGGCGCCTTGGCGCTCGATCTTGGCCAGCACCGGTACCAGCGGCATTTCGATGTCCATCAGCACCGGTTGTACACCGGGGGTTTGCGCCAGCCGTGCCTGCAACGCCTGGTGCAGGCGCAGGGTGATATCGGCATCCTCGGCCGCATAGGGGCCCGCCTTGTCCAGGTGGATCTGGTTGAAGGTGAGCTGCTTGGCGCCCTTGCCGGCGATGTCCTCGAAGGCAATGGTGGTGTGGCCCAGGTACTTCTGCGCCAGGCTGTCCATGTCGTGCCGGGTAGCGGTGGAATTGAACACGTACGACTCAAGCATGGTGTCGTAGGCAACACCCTGCATGTGGATGGCGGGCGAGCCGTTGGCGAGGATGTTGATATCGTATTTGGCGTTCTGCCCTACCTTGGCCTTGGCTGGGTCTTCCAGGAGGGGTTTCAGTGCCAGCAGCACGGCCTCGCGATCCAGCTGGGCGGGCGCCCCCTCGTAGTCGTGCATCAAGGGCACATAAGCGGCTTCGTGGGGTTCCACGGCAAACGAGATGCCCACCAGCTGCGCCCGCTGGGCATCCACGCTGGTGGTTTCGGTGTCGAACGCGATCAGTGGCGCGTTGCGCAGTTTTTCCAGCCAGGCATCGAAGCGGGCCTGATCGAGGATGGTTTCGTACTTTGCCTCGACGACCGCCGCCGGCGCTTGCACCGGGGCCACTTCATCACCTGCGCGGGCGGCGTCGCGCTGCACATCGGCCACCCAGCTCTTGAATTCCATCTCGGTGTACAGCGCCAGCAGCGCCTCGCGGTCCGGCTCGCCGCACACCAGGGCGTCCACTTCGATGTCCAGCGGCACGTCGATCTTGATGGTGGCCAGTTCATACGACAGGAACGCCGCGTCGCGGTGTTCCTCAAGCTTGGCGGGCAGGCTCTTGGCGCCACGGATGGCCAGGGTGGGTACCTTGTCCAGGTTGGCGTACAACTCGCTGAGCCCGCCACCGATACCGGTCAGCAGGCCGGCGGCGGTCTTTTCACCTACGCCCGGTACGCCTGGAATGTTGTCGACCTTGTCGCCCATCAGGGCCAGGAAGTCGATGATGTGCTCCGGCCCGACGCCAAACTTCTCATGCACGCCAGCCACGTCCAGCACACTACCGGTCATGGTGTTGACCAGGGTAATGTGCCCGTCCACCAGCTGCGCCATGTCCTTGTCGCCCGTGGAGATGATGACCGGCCGACCAAGCGCGGCACTGCTGCGGGCCAGGGTACCGATCACGTCGTCAGCCTCCACCCCCTCGACGCACAACAGGGGGTAGCCCAACGCCTTGACGCTGGCGTGCAAGGGCTCGATCTGCACCCGCAGGTCGTCAGGCATGCTCGGGCGGTTGGCCTTGTAATCGGCATACAAGGTGTCGCGGAAGGTGCCGCCCTTGGCGTCGAACACCACGGCGAAGAGGCTTTCGGGGTACTGCCTGCGCAGGCTCTTGAGCATGTTCAGCACACCCTTCACCGCGCCAGTCGGCATGCCCTTGGACGTGGTCAGGGGCGGCAGCGCATGGAAGGCACGGTACAGGTAGGAGGAACCGTCCACCAGGACGAGGGGCGCTTGGCTCATGTGCAGAATCAACCTTTTCGACGGGTCCGGCGCTAGAATAGCCAGAATCATTGACGACAAAGGGACTAGGTTATCATGCGTACACTCAATCGCCTGTTACTGCTCGGCCTGTTGGCAACCACGCCTGTCGTAGCCCTGGCGGCGGACGACGCGCCCTCGGCCGATCCCGAGGTGACCATTCGCACGGAAGGCGACAAGACCATCCAGGAATATCGCCAGAACGGTTTCCTGTATGCGATCAAGATCACACCGAAACATGGCAAGCCTTACTTTCTGGTACGCGCCGATGGCTCCGATGGCAATTTCATTCGTTCCGACCAACCGGACATGCTGATTCCGGGCTGGAAGATCTTCGAGTGGTAATCTGACGCGCACCGTTCACATCAACCCGGCACTTCCCGGCGGAAGTGCCTTCATGGGCAATCTTTCATCATGTCAGTCTTCACCCCCGTGACCCGGCCTGAGCTGGAAACCTTTCTGGCGCCCTACCAGCTGGGCCGCCTGCTCGACTTCCAGGGCATCGCCGCCGGTACCGAAAACAGCAACTTCTTCGTCAGCCTCGAACAGGGGGAGTTCGTGCTGACGCTGATCGAGCGTGGGCCCAGCGAAGACATGCCGTTCTTCATCGAGTTGCTCGACACCCTGCACGCCGCGGACATGCCCGTGCCCTATGCCGTGCGTGACCGTGAAGGCAACGGCCTGCGTGAGCTGTGCGGCAAGCCGGCACTGCTGCAGCCAAGGTTGTCGGGCAAGCACATCAAGGCGCCCAACGCCCAACACTGCGCCCAGGTCGGTGAATTGCTGGCACACATTCACCTGGCTACCCGCGAGCGCATCATCGAACGCCGCACCGACCGCGGGCTGGACTGGATGCAGGCCGCCGGGGCCGAGCTGCTACCGCGCCTCACCGCGGAGCAGGCTGCGCTGCTGAGGCCGGCACTGGCCGAGATGGCCTTGCACAAGGCACAGATCCTGGCGTTGCCCCGGGCCAACCTGCACGCCGACCTGTTCCGCGACAACGTGATGTTCGAGGGCACCCACCTGACGGGTGTGATCGATTTCTACAATGCCTGCTCAGGGCCGATGCTTTACGACCTGGCCATTACGGTGAACGACTGGTGCCTGAACGAGCAGGGCGGCGTCGATGCACCGCGCGCTCAGGCACTGCTGGCGGCCTACGCTGCACTGCGACCGTTTACGGCAGCCGAGGCCGAGCTGTGGCCAGAGATGCTGCGGGTAGGCTGCGTGCGGTTCTGGTTGTCGCGGCTGATTGCCGCTGAATCGTTCGCCGGCATGGACGTGATGATCCATGACCCGCGTGAGTTCGAGGTGCGCCTGGCGCAGCGTCAGCAGGTGAGCCTGCACTTGCCGTTCGCGCTGTAAACACGCGGTCGCGCGCGCCTGCGCCCCTACGGCGCATGGCGCGTTATGGCACGGTTACAACTGCTCCAGGCACCCGGCCAGGTCATTGCCCAGCTTCTCCAGCAGGCGCTCATACCCGTTGCCATCTACCGGGTCTGTACCGCCCAGCGCGTCCAGCTCGGCCAAGCGCACCGGCAACCCTGCGGTCAGGGTCTCGGCCAGGCGTGGGCGCAGGGGCGGTTCGCTGAAGACACAGGTTTTGCCCACCTCCTGCAACCGCGTGCGCATGGCCGCCACATGCTGCGCACCGGGCTGTACCTCCGAAGCCACGCTGAACACGCCTGTGTGCTTCAGGCCGTACTCCGCCTCGAAGTAATCGAACGCCTCGTGGAAAACAAAGTACGGTTTGCCCGCTACGCCCGCCACCCGGGCCTTGATCCGGCCATCCAGGGCATCCAGGCGCCCATCAAAGGCCTTCAGGTTGCTCTGGTAACGAGCAGCATTGGCAGGGTCCACCTGGGCAAGGTCAGCGGCCATCTTCGCGGCAATCACTCGTGCGTTGACCGACGATAACCACAAATGCGCATCCAGGCTGCCTGGGCGGTGATCATGGTCATGATCGTCCTGGGCCTCGTCATGGGAGTGGCTGTCCTCGCCAAAGTGGCGCAACTTCATGTTCGCCAGCGACTGCACCGCCACTGTGGGTTTGCTGCGGCTGCCCAGCACCCGGGGCAAGAAGCCCTCCATGTCCGGGCCGATCCAGTACAGCAGGTCGGCATCACCCACACGCCGCACATCCGAAGGGCGCAGCGCGTAATGGTGCGGCGAGGCGCCGGGCGGCAACAGCACCTCAGGGCTGCCAACCCCGTCCTGAACGGCTGCGGCAATCTGCTGCAGGGGCTTGATACTGGTCAGCACACGCACGTCGGCATGGGCTGAAAATGCGATGAAAGCGACAAACAGGGCCAGGAATCGGGACACGGTAGGTACTCGAATCGTCTAAAACAGGTAACATAATAACGTCTCTGTCCAGAACCGTCGCTGCCCATGTCCATCACGCCGCTGGCCAACCGCCCCCATGATCATTCCCATTGCGTACACAGCGCCCTGGCCGAAGCCGACGCGCTGTGCGCGCGCCAGGGCCTGCGCCTGACCGCATTGCGCCGCCGCGTGCTGGAGCTGGTATGGCAAAGCCATAAACCGCTGGGTGCCTACGACATCCTGGCGGTGCTCAGCGAACAGGACGGTCGCCGGGCGGCGCCCCCCACCGTGTACCGTGCGCTGGACTTCCTGCTGGAAAACGGCCTGGTGCACCGCATCGCCTCACTCAACGCCTTCATGGGCTGCAGCCACCCGGAACACGCTCACCAAAGCCAGTTCCTGATCTGCCGCGTCTGCCATGTGGCCATCGAGCTGGAGCAGGACAGCATCAGCGACGCCATCATCGGCAGCGCCAGGCACGTCGGCTTTACCGTCGAGAACCAGACCGTGGAAGTAGTGGGCCTGTGCAGCAATTGCCGGAGCGCGGCATGACCGACGCGCTCATCCGCCTGGAGCAGGTCGGCGTCACCTTCGGCGGGGAGAACGTGCTGGACAGCATCGACCTGTCGGTGGCACCCGGCCAGATCGTGACCCTGATCGGCCCCAATGGCGCAGGCAAGACCACCCTGGTACGCGCCGTGCTGGGGCTGCTCAAGCCACACCGCGGTTCAGTATGGCGCCGGCCCAAGCTGCGCATCGGCTACATGCCACAAAAAATCCAGGTGGATGCCACGCTGCCGCTCTCCGTGCTGCGCTTTCTGCGCCTGGTGCCGGGTGTTGACCGGGCAGCCGCCTTGGCAGCGTTGCACGAAGTGGGTGCCCAGCACGTGATCGACAGCCCGATCCAGACCGTGTCCGGTGGCGAGATGCAGCGCGTGCTGCTGGCCCGTGCCCTGCTGCGCGAGCCACAGCTGCTGGTGCTGGACGAGCCGGTACAAGGCGTAGACGTGGTCGGCCAGACCGAGTTGTACAACCTCATCACCCGGCTGCGCGATCGCCTGGGCTGCGGCGTGCTGATGGTGTCCCACGACCTGCACCTGGTGATGAGCGCCACCGACCAGGTGGTGTGCCTGAACCGCCATGTCTGCTGTTCGGGCCACCCGGAACAGGTCAGCGGCGACCCGGCGTTCGTCGAACTGTTCGGCCAGACCGCGCCAAGCCTTGCCATCTACCACCACCATCACGACCACAGCCATGACCTGCACGGCTCCGTGGTCGCCCCTGGCAACCCTGTTCATGGAGCGCACTGCAAGCATGGCTGATTTTCTTCTCTACGCCCTGCTTGCCGGCTTGTCCCTGGCACTGGTGGCCGGGCCGCTGGGCTCGTTCGTGGTCTGGCGGCGCATGGCCTATTTCGGGGACACTCTGTCGCATGCAGCACTGCTCGGCGTGGCCATGGGCTTTGCCCTGGATGTAAGCCCGGCGCTGGCAGTGACCGTGGGCTGCCTGCTGCTGGCCATTGTGCTGGTTACCTTGCAGCAGCGTCAGCCACTGGCCTCCGACACCTTGCTGGGCATTCTCGCACCCAGCACGCTGTCGTTGGGGCTGGTGGTGCTGAGCTTCATGCATGACGTGCGCATCGACCTGATGGGTTATCTGTTCGGCGACCTGCTGGCCATCAGCCCCACCGACCTGGCCTGGATACTGGGCGGCAGCGCCCTGGTGCTGGTGCTGCTCGCTGTGCTGTGGCGGCCGTTGCTGGCCGTGACCGTGCATGAAGAGCTGGCCATGGTCGAAGGCCTGCCCGTCGCCGGCCTGCGCATGGCGCTGATGCTGCTGATTGCCGTGGTCATCGCCGTGGCCATGAAGATCGTCGGGGTGCTGCTGATCACCTCACTGCTGATCATTCCGGCAGCTGCGGCGCAGCGTCACGCCCGCTCCCCCGAGCAGATGGCGCTAGGGGCCAGCCTGCTGGGCGTCACCGCGGTTTGCGGCGGCCTGGCACTGTCCTGGTTCAAGGATACCCCTGCCGGCCCCTCCATCGTGGTGTGCGCTGCAATGCTATTCTTGCTGAGCCTGGCACTGCCAAAACGGTGAAAAACCGGCGTGCCGGGGCTGCCTCTGCAACCTTGGGCGAAGTAAAGGGTCTGTAAGACCTGTTTTCGAGCGTGCGCACCTGGGTGTAGACTTGCTCGCTTTTTGCGCAAATAGAGAGTCGCAGGAATGAAGCCGTTTGCCTCCCGTTGTCTGCTTGTTGCCGCGTTTTCCCTGTTTCTGGCCGCCTGTTCCCATGCGCCAGTCGAACAGGCCACCGCACCTGCCCAAGCCGATGCCTGGCAGCAGTTGCAACAAAATATTGCCAGCAATGAGCTGGCCACCGCCGAAGACCAGTTGGCCGCGCTGCAAGCGCAGGCGCCAGGTGACGCGCGTGTCGAGCAATACCAGCGCCAGCTGGCCGAAGCCTATCTGCAACGCAGCCAGATCGTGCTGCAGAAAGGTGACGTGAACGCCGCTGCCACGGCACTGGCCAGGGCCCGCGCGCTGATGCCCCAGGCACCTGCCGTGATCGGTGGGGACCCGTTGACGCAAGCGCGTAAAGCCGAGCTGGCCAAGGCGGAGGCTGCGCTGCAGGCGGCCGAAGCCAAGCCCAAGGCACGGCTGATCGACCCGACAGCGCCCAGCACGGTTGTTGCGTTGAAAACCACGGATATTGGCGCAATGCGTCATCAGCTGGACGATATCGCCCAGGACGTCGTCAACTACCGATGCGAAGTGGTGTTCCAGGTGCCCCGCAGCGCTGATGCACCGTGGCTCAAGCACCTGCTTGAAAAGCGTGTGCACAAGCTGGACAGCGGGTACAACCTGAAGCTCAAGCATGAGATCCAGCGTGCGTTGCCGGCGCAGGTGGTTCTGGTCCCACACCAGCAATAACGCCGTAGGCCCCGCCAGCAGGCCGGCGCTAAAGGACGCCGGCCACGGGGTGCGCCGTCAGGCTGGCACAGCCTCGGCTGCCGCTTCACGCTCCCAGACGCGGTGCCCCTCTACCGCCTTGACGAACGCGTCCACGGTTTTCTGGTCATCGCCTGTCAGCAGCCCCTTGTCCTCTTTGAGGCCAAGCGTTGCCAGCAGCTCCTTGGTCAGCACCATGGCCTTCAGGTGTTTGTAACCTTCGAGCAGGAAGTGCTTGGCCACGCCGCTGCCAGCCAGCGCATCACCAGAGGCTTTGCCCGCCGGCACGATAATGCCGTCGAACATTACCGACGGCATGCCCTCCATCGACGCATCCACCGGCAACTGCTTGCCGTCTGCGGCCTTGACCGGCGCCGAAGTCGGCCCCAGCAGCATTGGGCGGGCACTCTGGGCTTCCAGTGCCTTGACCAGCTTGTCGACACTCCCCGCATCCACGCCATTGGCCACCAGAATGGCAATCTTGCGCCCCTTGATGCCCACCTTGCCCGGCAGGTTCATCTGGCTAAGCGTAGGCGACGTCGCCTGCTTGCTGCCCTTGACCTGGACCGTGCCGGCCTTGGGGGCGGGCAGGCCGAGGTTCTCGGCAACTGCTGCCGCCAGTTTGAGGTCGATGTTGGCCAGGATCTCATTCACCTGACGTGCGCGAATGGCCTCACGCTCGACCTTGCCCAGTTCAAAGCTGTAAGCCTTGATGATGTGCTGCTGCTCGGTCGGGCTCATGCTCTGGAAGAACAGACGCGCCTGGGAGAAGTGATCGCTGAACGAGTCGCTGCGCTGGCGAATCTTGTGCGCATCGATGCGTTCCTGGTAGCTCTCGAAGCCACCGTCACGGGCGCCCGGCGGGGTTTCCTTCGGCCAGCCCCCATCGATGGAATTAGGCTCGTAGGACGCCTGGCCCTTGTGCACGATGTGCTGGTGAATGGCATCGCGCTGGTTGTTGTGGAACGGCGCAACCGGGCGGTTGATCGGGATCTGGTGGAAGTTCGGCCCACCCAGGCGGCTGAGCTGGGTATCGGTGTAGGAGAACAGGCGCCCCTGCAGCAGCGGGTCATTGGTGAAGTCGATGCCCGGCACAATGTGGCCTGGGCAGAATGCAACCTGCTCGACCTCGGCAAAGAAGTTGTCCGGGTTGCGGTTGAGCACCATCTTGCCCAGCGGTGTAACCGGCACCAGCTCTTCGGGGATGAGCTTGGTTGGGTCCAGCAGGTCGAAGTCGAACTTGTGCTCATCGGCCTCCGGCACGATCTGCACGCCCAGCTCCCACTCAGGGTAGTGCCCGGTTTCGATGGCTTCGCGCAGGTCGCGGCGGTGGTAGTCGGTATCCTTGCCCGCCAGCTTTTGCGCCTCGTCCCACAGCACCGAATGCACGCCTTCGCTCGGCTTCCAGTGGAACTTCACGAAGCTGGCCACGCCCTCGGCGTTGACCAGGCGGAAGGTGTGCACGCCGAAGCCTTCCATCATGCGCAGGCTGCGCGGGATGGCCCGGTCGGACATGGCCCAGATGACCATATGCGCCGATTCTGGCACCAACGACACGAAGTCCCAGAAGGTATCGTGGGCCGAGCCGCCGGTCGGCATTTCGTTGTGCGGCTCGGGCTTAACCGCATGCACGAAATCAGGGAACTTGATGGCGTCCTGGATGAAGAACACCGGCATGTTGTTGCCCACCAAGTCGAAATTGCCTTCGTCGGTGTAGAACTTCACGGCAAAACCGCGCACGTCGCGGACCGTGTCGCCCGAGCCGCGTGGCCCCTGCACGGTAGAGAAGCGCACGAACACCGGGGTGATCTTCTCAGGGTCCTGCAGGAAACCCGCCTTGGTCAGTTCGGCATGGCAGCCATAGCTCTGGAAATAACCATGGGCGCCCGTGCCGCGAGCATGAACGATACGCTCAGGGATGCGTTCGTGGTCAAAGTGGGTGATCTTCTCGCGCATGATGAAGTCTTCAAGCAGCGAGGGCCCACGGGGGCCAGCCTTGAGCGTGTTCTGGTTATCGGAGATGCGCACACCCTGGTTGGTGCGCAGCGCCTGCCCAGTGGCGTCACTGCGGTCGGCCTCCAGGCTCTGCAGCTTGGCGTTGGTGTTGGCCTTGTCTGGGCCCTGGTTGCCCGCAGCCTCGCTGTGCTTTGGGGCGTCCGTCTTCTTGCTGGGCATGTTCGGCTCTCCTCATCAGTCTTCAGGCGTGCCCGTTCGGGCTATGTTCTGGTAGTGACTGGAGGGGTTCGGTGAGCGTTCAATCAGGTTTACCGGTTGTCGACATATGCCCGTTGGCTTGGTCCAAGGCGAAATAAATGCTAAGAACAGCGGGTGGAAAAGGCTAAAATGCGCCACCCAGCCAACCGCTGACCCAAATTCATGCGCCCCACAAGGTTCGCTACGTGATCGAGTTCCAACAGGTACACAAGACCTACCGCGTCGCCGGTAGGGAAATCCCCGCCCTTAACCCGACTACCCTCACCATCGAGAATGGCCAGGTGTTCGGCCTGATCGGCCATTCCGGTGCCGGCAAAAGCACCATGCTGCGCCTGATCAACCGCCTGGAAGAGCCCTCTGGCGGCACGATCATCGTCGATGGCGAAGACGTCACCGCGTTCAACGCCACCCAGTTGCGCGGCTTCCGCCAGCAGGTCGGGATGATTTTCCAGCACTTCAACCTGCTGGCATCCAAAACCGTCGCCGATAACGTCGCCCTGCCACTCACCCTGGCCGGCGAACTGTCGCGCAGCGAGATCGACAAACGCGTCACCGAACTGCTCGCCCGCGTCGGCCTCTCGGACCACGCTCGCAAGTACCCGGCGCAGCTCTCGGGAGGCCAGAAGCAACGCGTGGGTATCGCCCGGGCGTTGTCGACCAACCCCAAGATTCTACTGTGCGACGAGGCGACCAGCGCCCTCGACCCGCAGACAACCGCCTCGGTGCTGCAATTGCTGGCCGAGATCAACCGCGAGCTGAAGCTCACCATCGTGCTCATCACCCACGAGATGGATGTGATTCGCCGGGTCTGCGACCGTGTTGCGGTAATGGACGCCGGCCATATCGTCGAGCAGGGCTCGGTGGCCGATGTCTTCCTGCACCCGCAGCACGCCACCACCAAGCGCTTCGTCCAGGAAGACGAGCAGGTGGACGAAGGCGAGCAGCGTGACGACTTCACCCATGTGCCGGGCCGCATCGTGCGCCTGACCTTCCAGGGTGATGCCACCTATGCCCCGTTGCTGGGCACCGTAGCCCGTGAAACCGGCGTGGACTACAGCATCCTCGCCGGGCGTATCGACCGCATCAAGGACGTCCCCTATGGCCAGCTCACCCTCGCCTTGATTGGCGGTGACATGGAAGCGGCCTTCGCCCGCTTCAAGGCAGCTGACGTTCATATGGAGGTACTGCGTTGATGGACGCCCTTAATTTCTTCGCCAACGTCGACTGGGCCGAAATCTGGCTGGCCACCGTCGACACCATGATCATGCTGTTCGGTTCGCTGTTGTTCACCGTGCTGCTGGGCCTCCCCCTGGGCGTACTGCTGTTTTTGTGCGGCCCCAAGCAGATGTTCGAACAGAAGGGCGTTTACGCGCTGCTGTCGTTGGTGGTCAACATCCTGCGCTCGCTGCCGTTCATCATTCTGCTGATCGTGATGATCCCGATCACCGTACTGATCACCGGCACCTCGCTGGGCGTCGCTGGCGCCATTCCGCCGCTGGTGGTGGGTGCCACGCCGTTCTTTGCCCGCCTGGTGGAAACCGCCCTGCGTGAAGTGGACCGCGGCATCATCGAAGCCACCCAGTCGATGGGCGCCACTACGCGCCAGATCATCACCAGCGCCTTGCTGCCAGAAGCCCGCCCGGGCATCTTCGCCGCCATTACCGTCACCGCCATCACCCTGGTGTCGTACACCGCCATGGCCGGTGTGGTCGGTGCAGGCGGCCTTGGCGACTTGGCCATCCGCTTCGGTTACCAGCGCTTCCAGACTGACGTCATGGTCGTCACGGTGGTGCTGTTGCTGGTGCTGGTGCAAGTGCTGCAAAGCGTCGGCGACAAGCTTGTCGTGCATTTTTCCCGTAAGTAACCCCAATGGGGCAGACCCGTTCGGGGGCCGTCGCGGCCCTCACAAGGAGTGATCAATGAAGAAGCTGCTTGCTGTTGCTGCCGCCGTGGCGGCCTTTTCGGCCCAGGCCGATACCCTGACCGTCGCTGCCTCGCCGGTGCCCCACGCGGAAATTCTCAACTTCGTCAAACCACAGCTGGCGAAGGAAGGTGTAGAGCTCAAGGTGAAAGAATTCACCGACTACATCCAGCCCAACGTGCAGGTTGCGGAGAAGCGCCTGGACGCCAACTTCTTCCAGCACCAGCCGTACCTGGATGAGTTCAACAAGGCCAAGGGCACTGACCTGGTGAGCGTGACCGGCGTGCACATCGAGCCGCTGGGTGTTTACGCGAGCAAGCTGAAGAAGCTGGACGAGCTGCCTTCCGGCGCCACCGTGGTCATCCCCAACGATGCCACCAACGGCGGCCGCGCATTGCTGCTGCTGGACAAGGCCGGGGTGATCAAGCTCAAGGACAACAAGAACATCCTGTCGACCGTGAAGGACATTGCCGAGAACCCGAAGAACATCAAGTTCCGCGAGCTCGAAGCGGCGACCATTCCGCGTGTCCTGACCCAGGTGGATGCGGCCTTGATCAATACCAACTATGCGCTGGAAGCCAAGCTGAACCCGGAGAAAGACGCCCTGGCCATCGAAGGTGCGGATTCGCCGTACGTGAACATTCTGGTTGCCCGGCCGGACAACAAGGATTCGGACGACATGAAGAAACTCGCGGCTGCACTGCATTCGCCTGAAGTGAAGCAGTTCATCACCGAGAAGTACAAGGGCGCGGTGGTTCCGGCGTTTTGATGTGATGGTCATGGGGCCGCGTTGGGGCCCCTGAAACCGTTGGCGCAGGCTCACCCGCGAACGGGTAGAGCCGACAGCCTCAGTCCTGCTTCACCAATGCCGGTAACCGGGCTACCAGCTTCTGGTTGTTGAACGGCGCACGTATGAACCCCCGCTGGCGCCCGTCCGGGCCGACCACAGCCAGGTTGCCACTGTGATCAACCGTATACCCCGGCTTGCTGGTATCTGCCGGGATGAACGGGATGCTCAAGGCATTGGCCAGCTTCTGCGTATCCTCGATCGAACCTGCCAGCCCGACGAAGTCCTTGTCGAAGTAAGCCAGGTACTGCTTGAGCTGGTTGGGTGTGTCGCGGTTGGGGTCCACGCTCACCAGTACCACTTGCAGCCGGCTTAACGCCTCCTGGGGCAGCTCGCTTTTTACCTGGCGCAACTGCGCGAGGGTGGTCGGGCAGATATCCGGGCAATAGGTGTAGCCGAAGAACAGCAGCGACCATTTGCCCCTCAGTTCGTCCAGGTGTACCGGCTGGCCGTCCTGGTTGGTCATGGTCACATCGGGCACCGCGCGGCTCTGCGGCAGCAGGATGATGCCTGCATCGATCAGCTCGGTGGGGTTTACCTGGCCCCGGCCGTTGAGCACCTTGTTGACGGTAAGGCCCAGGATCAGCGCGACCAGGGCAACGAGGATGAAGACGGTTTTCTGGGTTCGGGTCATAAGCTCGGCAACAGTTCGTGGTCAACGGGCGCCGCGATCAATGGCGCGCACAGGAAGCCGATAGAGTACGCGAAGGTGCTGGCCACTGCATGCGGCCGGCTGCCACGGGCCGGTATCGGCATGGGCCAGCGGGGTGAGGCGCCAGGCTGCGGTGATGCGCGGCTTGTCGACCACGCGGATACGGAAGTTGACTAGCACCATGGCCAGCAACAGCACTGCACCACCCGCGTTATGCAGCACGGCAACGGCCAATGGCACGTGCAGCAGCACATTGGCGACGCCCAGGCACAGCTGCAGCCCCAGCGCCGCCAGCACCATCAGGGCCAGGCCGCGCAAGTGCAACCGATGCAGCTTCCAGCCAAGCAGCAACAGCACCAACGTGACCATCAGCGCACCCAGGCGATGGCTGACATGGATGGCCGTGCGCGCATCGCTGTCCAGCTGCCCGCCCAGGTAGTTGGGCCCCACGTGCTGGGTGAGGTGGAAACCATTGCCGAAATCGGCAGCCGGCCACCATTGGCCATGGCAGGTGGGCAGGTCAAGGCAGGCAACGGCGGCGTAGTTGGCACTCACCCAGCCACCCAGGGCAATCTGGCCGATCACCACCAGCAATGCCAGGGCTGCCGTGCGGCGCAAGCTCAACGGCAGCTTGGGCATTGGCGGCAAACGCCCGCACAGGCGCAGCGCCAGCAAAAACAGCAAGCTCACCGTGGTGAAGCCGCCCAACAGGTGCGCAGTGACAACCTGCGGCCACAACTGCAGCGTTACTGTCCACATGCCGAAGGCCGCCTGGCCCAGCACCACCGCAAGCAGCAGCAAGGGCAGGCGCCGGGGCTGGCCATCGCCAGGGTGGCCACGCAATGAGCGCAGAGCCAGCCAGGCAATGACCAACGCCAGCGCACCGGCGAAATAGCGGTGGGTCATCTCTGCCCAGCCCTTGGCTTGCTGCACCGGGTGGTCCGGGAAATGCCGCTCGGCGTGGGCCAGTTGGGCGTCGGTCTTGGGCACGGTGAGCATGCCGTAGCACCCCGGCCAGTCCGGGCAGCCCAACCCGGCATGGGTCAGGCGGGTATAGGCGCCCAGCAACACGACCATCAAGGCCAGCAGGGTGGCGAACACAGCAAGGCGAAATCCAGGTCGGGCCATGGTGTTCTCCTAGCCGATGTTGGACAGCTTGAGCAGGTGGCGCAGGTCGTCGAGGACATGCTTGCCGTTCACCCCGGCGTCATAGCGCAGCACCAAGTTGCCGTGAGGGTCGACGATCCACAGCTGCGGCCCGGGCTGGTTCACACGCTGCCGGTAACGCACAGCATCCAGCGCATAACGTTGCAGCCGCGGGTATTCGCGACCGAGCAGCGCCTGGTAGGGGGCGCTGAGGGGGTGGGATGCGGCCAGGGCATGGCTGGCACGGCTGGCATCGCGGCCCAGGCCAACCTGTATCTGCCGGGCCAGGTACACCAGTCGCTGGCAATCGTCGGCGCACTCCGCAGGCGCCGTGACCAGCAGCTGCCAGCGCTCATCCTGGCCCGCCACGCCCAGGTCGGCGCGGCCCTCGCCATTGCCAACCAGCACGCCATGGAAGCTGCGGCCATCCGGCACCCAGAACCCCAGCTTGTACATGCAGGTGGCCAGCACCATAGGCCCGATCACCAGCAACAGCATCAACAGCAGTTGCAAGCGCCCGCGGGGCTTGCGCTTGCCGCGTTCAGGCGCGGTCAGTGGCGTGGCGGTGGCCATGGCGTTTCTCCTTGTGCTGATGCCAGCCGAAATAGAGGTAGAGCACCACCAGGGCAATGGCCAGGGCGAACCACTGCACGGCATAGCCCAAATGCTTTTCCGGGCCCATGGCCACTGCCGGCCAGCCCAGGCGATAGGCAGCGGGGCCAGGTTCGAGCCGTAGCTCGTGGGCAAAGCCCTCACGCCCCAGCTGTTGCCACAGGCCGCTGGGGTCGACGGCCGTCAGCAGGTGGGGCCATTGCCCGCCGACAGGGTCGGCGTGCAACTGGAATGGGCTGCCGGGGGCGACATAGACCGAGGCCTGCAGTGCCAGCGCCTTGGCTGGGGTTGCGAAGCGCACCGGCACACGCCGGTCGGGCCATGCAAGCCAGCCGCGGTTGATCAGCACCCACGCACCGCTGGGTTGGTCGTGAAAGGGTTGCAGCAGCTCCACACCGACTTGGCCATCACGCATGCGGTTGTCCAGCAACAGGCTGTGCTCGGGGTCAAAGCGCCCGTACAACTGCACGCGGCGGAAGGCATCGTCACCCGTCGGCGCCAGTTGCGCGGCAGCCAGCGGCGGCTCGTTGCGCCGCTCGGCGTAGGCTGCCAGCAGCACCCGCTTCTGCTCGGCGCGCCCCAACTGCCAGCAGCCAAGCGCGATCAAGCAAGGCAGTAGCGCCAGCACCGTCAGCGTCGGCAGCCAGCCAGGGCGAAAGCGCCTCAGCGTGGCCGTACCCGGTGGCTCGCTATACTTGTCCACATTCCTGCACCTCTTCGGAGTAGCGCCATGCTCAAGGCTGCGATTGTGCTGATGCTGTTGGCCACGGTTGCCAGCCTGTTCAGTGGCCTGGTGTTTCTGGTCAAGGACGATGAAAACTCCACACGCCTGCTCAAGGCACTGACCGTGCGGGTCACCCTCGCAGCACTGACCATCGGCTTGGTGGCCTGGGGGTTCATCAGTGGTCAGCTGGTTTCACATGCCCCCTTTTAGGTGCCGGCCTTCAAACCACATACACAAAGATGAACAGCCCTACCCACACCACGTCGACGAAGTGCCAATACCAACTGGCCGCCTCGAAACCAAAGTGTTTTTCCGGGCTGAAATGCCCACGCAGAATGCGCACGAACATCACCAGCAGAATGATCGTGCCCAGGGTCACGTGGGCGCCGTGAAAACCGGTGAGCATGAAAAACGTCGCGCCATAGATGCCGGAGCCCAAGGTCAGCCCCAGTTGCGTGTACGCCTCGTGGTACTCGTAGGCCTGCAGGGCAATGAAGCTGGTGCCTAGCACCAGGGTCAGTGCCAGCCACAGTTTCAGCGCAGTGCGGTGCCCTCGGCGCAGGGCATGGTGGGCCAGGGTGATGGTGATGCTGGAACTGACCAGCAGCACCGTATTGATCAACGGCAGGTGCCACGGGTCGATGACGCGCTTGGGGGGCGGGAACAGCTTGGGGTCCGGCGTGTGCAGCAACGGCCAGGTGAATTCGAAGCTTGGCCACAGCATGTGCGCCACCCCCTTGGCGCCATCGCCGCCCAGCCAGGGCCCGGCCAGTACCCGCACGTAGAACAGCGCACCGAAGAAGGCCAAAAAGAACATCACCTCCGAAAAGATGAACCAGCTCATGCCCCAGCGGAACGAGCGGTCCAGCTGCGGGCTGTAGAGGCCGGCCCGGCTCTCGCGCACCACAGCACCGAACCAGCCGAACAGCATGTAGGCCAGCAGCAATGCACCGATGAAGAAGATCAACGGCCCATGGGAGCCAGCATGCCCGGCCTTGATGTCATTGAACCAGGTACCCAGCCCGAACACCGTCACCAACAGCCCGAGCGAGGCGATGATCGGCCACTTGCTCTGCGCCGGAACGTAGTAGTGCTGGTGGTTTGCCATGACGGTGCTCCTTCCCTCAGCGGGCGCGCCCTGGGTCACCCGCCGAGGCCTGGGCGACGGGCGGGTGACGGGCGGTGATGTCGAACAAGGTGTAGGCCAGGGTCAGGTGCTTCACGCCGGCAGGCAGGTCACGGTCGACGATGAAACGCACCGGCATCTCGATGCGCTCACCGGGCTGCAATACCTGCTGGGTAAAGCAGAAGCACTCGGTCTTGTGGAAATACGCTGCAGCCTCGGCCGGGGTGATGCTGGGGATGGCCTGGGCGCTCATCGGCCGGTCGGTGGGGTTGTGGGCAATGAAGATCATCTGGTTCACCGCACCCGGGTTCACCTGCAACTGGTCGTCGCTGGCGTAGAAGTCCCAGACCATGTCGCTGGCATTGGTGGACATGAACTGCACCCGCACCGACCGGGTTGTATCAGCCAGCTGGCTACCCTCGTACTGCCCGCCGGTCTTGCCATTGATACCAAAGGCCTTGCACATCACGTCGTAGAGCGGCACCAGGGCAAAGCCAAAGGCGAACATCACCACCGTCAGCATCAGCAGGCGCAGCACCAGGCGTTTGAGCGACAGGCCGTTCATGGCGATGGGTTACTCCACGTCAGGTGGCGTCTGGAAGGTGTGGTAGGGCGCAGGCGAGGGGATCGACCATTCAAGCCCCTCGGCCCCATCCCAGGGTTTGGCAGGGGCCGGCTCGCCGCCCCGTATGCACTTGATGACGATGAACAGGAAGAACACCTGCGTGGCGCCAAACAGAAACGCGCCAACCGAAGACACCATGTTGAAGTCGGCAAACTGCAGGTTGTAATCCGGAATACGCCGCGGCATGCCGGCCAGCCCGACAAAGTGCATGGGGAAGAAGGCCATGTTCATGCCGATGAACGACAGCCAGAAGTGCAGTTTGCCGAGGGTTTCGTCGTACATGTGGCCGGTCCACTTCGGCAGCCAGTAATACGCCGAGGCGAAGATGCCGAAAATGGCGCCGGGTACCAGTACATAGTGGAAGTGCGCCACCACGAAGTAGGTGTCGTGGTACTGGAAGTCGGCGGGGGCGATGGCCAGCATCAACCCCGAAAAGCCGCCGATGGTGAACAGGATGACGAAGGCAATGGCAAACAGCATGGGCGTTTCGAACGTGAGCGAGCCTTCCCACATGGTACTGACCCAGTTGAACACCTTCACCCCGGTAGGCACCGCAATCAGCATGGTGGCGTACATGAAGAACAACTCGCCCACCACCGGTATGCCCACCACGAACATATGGTGCGCCCACACGATGAAGGACAGGAAAGCAATGGCGCCGGTGGCATACACCATGGAGGTGTAGCCAAACAGCGGCTTGCGGGAAAACGCCGGGATGATCGAACTGACCGCGCCGAAGGCCGGCAGGATCATGATGTACACCTCGGGGTGGCCAAAAAACCAGAACACGTGCTGGAACAGCACCGGGTCACCGCCTCCGGCAGCGCTGAAGAAGCTGGTGCCAAAATGGATGTCCATCAGCATCATGGTCACCACGCCGGCCAGCACCGGCATCACCGCAATCAGCAAAAATGCGGTAATCAGCCAGGTCCACACGAACAGTGGCATCTTCATCAGGGTCATGCCCGGTGCGCGCAGGTTGAGGATGGTGGCGATCACGTTGATTGCCCCCATGATCGAACTGATCCCCATCAGGTGGATGGCGAAGATGAAGAAGGTGACGCTGGCCGGTGCATAGGTGGTGGACAAGGGCGCATAGAAGGTCCAGCCAAAATTGGGCCCGCCGCCAGGGGTGAACAGGGTCGAGACCAGCAACAGGAACGCCGCCGGCAGCAGCCAGAAGCTGAAATTGTTCATGCGCGGCAGGGCCATGTCCGGGGCGCCGATCATCAGCGGGATCATCCAGTTGGCCAGCCCCACGAAGGCGGGCATCACTGCACCGAACACCATGATCAACCCGTGCATCGTGGTCATCTGGTTGAAGAAGGCCGGCTCCACGATCTGCAGGCCCGGCTGAAACAGCTCGGCGCGGATCACCATGGCGAACGAGCCACCCAGCAGGAACAGGGTGAAGCTGAACCACAGGTACAGGGTGCCGATGTCCTTGTGGTTGGTGGTGAGCACCCAGCGCATCAGGCCCTTGGCCGGCCCATGCGCATGGCCCTGGGCGTGGTCATCGATCACTGCACTCATGTCCTGTCTCCTGCAACCTGTGGGTCACCAAGGCCCCGGCGGTTCATTGCGCTTGGGCCTGCTTGATGGCCAGCACATCCTGCGGCGTGACCATGTCGCCCTTGTTGTTGCCCCAGGCGTTGCGCTCGTAGGTGACCACCGCCGCAATGTCCACTTCGGAGAGCTGCTTGCCAAACGCCGCCATGGCAGTGCCCGGCTTGCCGTTGAAAACGATATTGAGGTGGCCTTCCTTGGGCCCGGTGGCAATTTTGGAGCCCTTCAGCGCCGGGAACATCGGCGGCAAGCCCTGGCCCTCGGCCTGGTGACAGGCCACGCAGGTGGTGTGGTAGACCTTGTCGCCGCGCGCCGCCAGCTCTTCGAGCGTCCACTGCTTGCTGGTCAGTTCCTTGAGCTTGGCCGCGTCGGCCTTGCGCTCACTCAGCCAGGTGTCGTAATCGGCCTGGGACTTCACCTCCACTACCACCGGCATGAAGCCGTGGTCCTTGCCGCACAGTTCGGTGCACTGGCCACGGTAGATGCCGGGCTTGTCGATGCGGGTCCAGGCCTCGTTGACGAACCCGGGTATGGCGTCGCGCTTGACGGCAAAGGCGGGCACCCACCAGGAGTGGATGACATCGGCAGCCGTCACCAGAAAGCGCACCTTGGCACCCACCGGCAGCACCAGGGGCTGGTCCACTTCGAGCAGGTAATGTTCGTCCTTGGGGGCGTTGTTGTGAATCTGCTCGGCAGGGGTGGCCAAGTTGCTGAAGAACTCCACGTCCTGGCCCAGGTACTTGTAGTGCCACTTCCACTGGTAGCCGGTTACCTGGATATCGATGTCCGAGTCACTGGCGTCGTAGATATGCAGCAGGGTGCGCGTGGCCGGGATGGCCATCGCCACCAGAATCAGGAAGGGGATGACCGTCCACAGGATCTCGACCCGGGTGTGCTCATGGAACTGTGCCGGCTGCTGGCCGGTGGAGCGGCGGTGCAGCACCATGGACCAGAACATCGCGCCGAACACCACCAGGCCGATGATCACGCAGATCCAGAAGATGGTCATGTGCAGGCTGAAGACGGCGTTGGACACTTCCGTCGCCCCAGGGTGCATGTTCACGGTCCAGGCCCCATTGGCCCGCCCCAGAACCGACCACAACAGCAGAGCCATCCACGCAGATGGATGTCGCATCATTGCGGGTTCCCCTACTTGTTCTTGTTTTTCCGGAGGCAGGGCCTGCGGCAAGAGGGAACGGCGGTCAAGACTGCCTGGCTTCGACGACCGAGCCCCTGCTGAAAGCAGTCGGGCCTCATCAACGAATCACGTTCTACGGGAGTATAGACAGCAGCCGATGGGCCGCAACGAAGGCCGGCCCGCCGAGGGGCGCTTAGCCCGTATCACGTGTGCTTGAAGGCCTGAAGCCCGGTGGCTGGCCCTGTATATGCTGAGCAAAACACAGATTGGATCCCTTTATAACAAATGAATCTTAAGTATTTTGAATATCCAGCTAAGTTAGTGTCTTCCGTTTGAAACGTTTTGTCCCTGGAGTTGTCATGAACATCGCTGCTGTACGCGAGCAGGTGAGCCAAGCCCATCAACATGAAGGCCAGACCGGCCAGCTGAAACAGCGCCTGGCGCTGCAACTGCCGCACCTGCATCCCTCAATCCAGCTGCCTGAGCAGGACGCCCAAGGTACTTTGGCGCGCTTCGTCGGTGCCTACATCGACCAGGTGCCGGAGCTGCTGGAAGCCGCCCACGAAGTCGCCCGCGAGGCCGGCATCGAATCGCAGATCAAACCCGTATTGAAAATTGCAGAAGCCTATTTCCTGCAGCCACCCAGCGTGATGCAGGGGCATGTGGGCCTGGATTGCCTGCTGGACGAAGCCTACCTGGCGCACCGCCTGGTGGAAGAGGTCAATGACCTGTACATCCGCCACTTCCAGCAGCCGCTGATCCCGGTAGACACCACCGTGGCCAACCTGATCGCCCACCAACTGATCGGCGAGGCCTTCGCCAACCAGCTGGACGAAGTGGTGCACCACTCGGTAGACGAGATGCTGGATGACGAAAGCTTTGCCGCAGAGTCGGTTGAAAGCTATCGCGACAAACTCAGCAGCCCGGAAACCGGCGCCGCCTGGAAGCGCTGGCCGTGCCTGTCGCGCCAACTGGGCGTGGAACTGGGCCAGCCGGCCTGAGCCATCGCCCCCCTGCTGGCTGGCCCTTCGCGGTGTTACCCGCCGAGGGCCAGCCCACGGCTAAGCCCCAACCCCTGCGGTAGTGCGCAAGCGCCCCTCCACCCGCCGCTTCAGGCGCCTGTGCTCGATGCGCAGCCGTGAGCCATTGGCTGCATTGCTGCGGCTCCAGTCTTCGAGCAGTTCCAGGCATGAGTGGTCGATGTAGCTGAGGTTGCCCAGGGGCACATGCAATGTTGTGCCTGCCGGTACGCTGTCCAGCACCTTGGTCAACGCCGGCACCTTCAGGAAGGTGGCCGCGCCGCTGAGCCGCAGCTCCATATGACCGGCCTTGGGCAGGCTCACCAGGTTGATCTTCAGCCGCGCGGCCTTGAAGGCCAGCTTCAGCAAGGTCAGGGCAAAGCCCAGCAGCACGCCGGTGAGCAGGTCGGTGAAGATGATCGCCAGCGCGGTTGCCGCGTAGGTGAACATCGGCATGCGGCCATAACGCCCCAGGCCGCGGAACGCCTTGAAGTCCACCAGCTTGACCCCGGTGAACACCAGTACCCCAGCCAGGCTGGCGACGGGGATCTGTTGCAGCACACTGCTCAGCACCACCACGAAGGCCAACAGCCAGATGCCGTGCAGAATCGCCGAGGCCCGCGTTTGGGCACCGGCCTGCACATTCGCCGAGCTGCGCACGATCACCCCAGTCATTGGCAGCGCCCCCAGCACACCACACAGCATATTGCCGATGCCTTGGGCGGACAGCTCGCGGTCGAAGTCCGAACGCTGGCCGCTGTGCATGCGGTCCACGGCCGCAGCCGAAAGCAGCGTCTCGGCGCTGGCGATAAAGGCCAGGGCAAAAGCGGCCACCAGCAGGGCAGGGTCGGCCAGCTTCATCAGGTCATCGGGGCGTATCCAGTCGATCGCTTCCGACAGGTCGGCGGGCACCTGCACACGGTTGACCGGCAGCGCCAGCCACATGCTGATGGCAGTCATCGCCGCCACCCCCAGCAACGCCCCGGGGATGAACCGCAAGCGCTGTGGCCGAAACCGCTCCCAGCCCCACATGATGAGGATGGTGCCCAGGCCCAGGGCACCGGCCTGCCAACCCATGCCGGCGCTTTCCAGCGGCAGGGCAGCGGCCACCGTTGCCGGAAACTCCAGCAGGTTCTGCAGGCCCGAAGGCTGTGGCGCGGTGTCGAACATCACATGCACCTGCGACAGCACGATCAGCACGCCGATGCCCGCCAGCATGCCGTACACCACAGCAGGCGCCGTAACCCGGAACCAGCAACCCAGGCGTAGCCGCCCGGCCAGCAATTGCAACACCCCCGCCAGCAGCAGGATCGGCCCGAGCATGGCCATGCCATGCTGGCGCACCAGTTCGAACACCAGAACCGCCAAGCCTGCCGCTGGCCCGCTCACCTGCAGCGGCGAGCCGGCCAGAAACCCAACGACGATGCCACCGATGATGCCGGTGATCAGCCCCTTGGCTGGTGGCATGCCCGAGGCGATCGCGATACCCATGCACAGCGGCAACGCCACCAGGAAGACCACCACCGAGGCCAGCAACTCACGCGGCAGGGCCGCTTTCAGCTGTGTAATGTTCACCGTATTTCTCCTTTCTCGATCACATGGCCATTCCGCTGGCCATGGGCACGTTTGGGCCCCGACATGCGCGCAGGCGCGGGCTGCCAGCAGACAATGCCGGCACGCCAGTCAGGGAATTCAAGGCAGCCGAGGGCCGCGCCGCACGCCCGCAGGGTGCAGCCGGCTATTCAAGGCTAAGGGGTGTCAGGGTCGCTTAGTAGCGGCCTCTCGGAGTAGCGCAGGGGACGGGTTCGCCGGCCGCCAGGGGCATGAAGCTGTCGCTGGCCGCGTCATAGGCTTCGATCTTGCTGGTTTCGATGTCGTAGACCCAGCCGTGGATATACAGCTGGCCTGCGGCAAGGCGCGATGCCACCGAGGGGTGCGTGCGCAGGTGATGCAGTTGGGCGATGACGTTTTCCCGGGTCAGCACCTGCATGCTTTCGTGCTCACTGCCACACGAGCAGTTGTTCTCGACAACCGTGCGGGCCACCTCGGCATGGCGCAGCCAGGCGCCAACGGTCGGCATCTTGGTCAGCGACTGGGGGTTGAGCACGGCGCGCATGGCGCCACAGTCGGAGTGGCCACAGATGATGATGTGGTGCACTTTCAACGCCATCACGGCGTATTCGATGGCGCTGGATACGCCGCCGTTCATCTGCCCATAGGGCGGCACCACGTTACCGACGTTGCGGGTCACGAACAGGTCGCCGGGCGAGCTCTGGGTGATCAGCTCGGGGACGATGCGCGAGTCGGCACAGGTAATGAACATGGCGCGCGGTGTTTGCGCCGTGGCGAGCTTTTTGAACAGCTCTTGCTGCTCGGGGAAGACATCATGGTGAAAGCGCAGGAAGCCGTCGACGATGTGCTTGAGGGCAGCATCGGCGCTTTCCGCGGGGACCTGCGGTACGGCCTTGGATGGGTCCTTTACAGGCATGATTCATCCTCTTGACGGTGAGTAGGTAAACCCAGTTTACCGGTGAAAGATTCTGGCTATGCAGGGATTTAGATGACAGGCATTTGCCATAAATCACAGTCGGTGTGGACTGATTTCCTACGCTAGC
This sequence comes from Pseudomonas sp. S36, assembly GCF_016647875.1. Lineage (NCBI taxonomy): Bacteria > Pseudomonadati > Pseudomonadota > Gammaproteobacteria > Pseudomonadales > Pseudomonadaceae > Pseudomonas > Pseudomonas sp. S36. The sequence continues at coordinate 64,441 of NZ_JACVVG010000019.1, forward strand.
GGGGAAAACTTAACTGAAACTTAATTCGGAGGCTCTAGAACGGCTGTTCCAGATGAAAAGGCGGGAGGTGGATAATATCAAAAAAACATCAGCTGCCAAGTGTCATTAGTGTAATTCCGTGCAAGCATTAGCCAGGCTGCGACTAGCCGTCAGAACAGTGCCATTTGAGCGCCCGGCACCGAAAAGGCAGTGCAGTCCAACGCCAGGCCTTCGCGCCCGTCGAAACCCAAGCGCCCCATGGCCCTGGCGAAACGCTGGGCCAGCAAGTCGGCAAAAACCCCCTCACCTCGCATCCGCGTGCCAAAGCGGCTGTCATACAGTTCACCCCCTCGGCTTTGCCGAATCAGGCTTAGTACATGGCTGGCACGCTGCGGGTAGTGGTCCTGCAACCACTGCTCGAACAACGGTGCCACCTCCAGTGGCAGGCGCAGCATCATGTAGGCAGCACTTTGTGCACCGGCCTGCCTGGCAGCCTCCAGCAGGTGCTCCAGTTCGCTGTCGTTGATCATCGGGATGATCGGCGAGCACAGCACCCCCACGGGGATACCTGCCTCGCGCAGCACCCGTATCGCCCGCAACCGTGCATTCGGGGAGGCGGCCCTTGGCTCGAGTACCCGCTTGAGGTCAGCGTCCAGCGTGGTGAGGCTGATCATCACCCGCACCAACCGCAGGCTGGCCATTTCTGCCAGCAGGTCGAGGTCTCGCAGAATCAAAGCACCCTTGGTGACGATGGTGACCGGGTGGCGAAAGCGCAGCAGCACCTCCAGCAGCCGCCGGGTGAGCATCTGCTCCCGTTCGATGGGCTGGTAAGGGTCAGTGTTGGACCCCAGGTTGATGGGTGCGCAGACATACCCTGGCTTGCTCAACTGCTGCGCCAGCACCTCGGCGGCGTTGGTCTTGGCAATCAGCTTGGTTTCGAAGTCCAGCCCGGGGGAGAGGTCCCAATAGGCATGCGAGGGCCGGGCGTAGCAGTAGATACAGCCGTGCTCACAGCCCCGGTAGGGGTTGATGGAGCGATCGAAAGGCAGGTCGGGGGAGGTATTGCGGCTGATCACCGTTTTGGCGATTTCTACCCTTACCTCCGTGCCTTGGGTTGGCGGCACTTCCTGGTGCCAGCCATCATCCTCCATCACCGACTGGTGGGAAGCGAAGCGGTTATGCGGGTTGCACGCGGTGCCCCGACCCTTTTGCGCTGATGGAGGAATCATGACAATAACCCTTACTGTATTTATATACAGTAATCGGATAAGTCGGCGGTGACCACCCCCTCTCGTCACTCCACGCCATGCCACCGAAGATACGGCTGCACACTTGGCTTGCGCCCCAGAAACACCTGCAACCCCTCATGCAAGGGGCGTGAGGCGCCGGGGGCGATCACTGCCTGGTGAAGTGCCTGGCCGGTGGCGCGATCAAGCAGGCCCACCTGCTCGAAGCGAGCGAAGATGTCCATCGCACAGGCGTCAGCCCAGAGGTAGGCGTAATAACCCGCATCATAGCCAGTGACCAGGTAATCGAACGCGTGAGCCGGGTGTTCAAACGCGGCAAGTGGCCAGTAGCTACATTGCTCGCGGGCGTGCCCAAGCCGCTGGCGCACGGTTGTGCCGTCATTCGGGTTGGCATGCAGATCAAGGTCGAACAATGCCAGGCTCAGGTCGCGTGCTGTTTCGCCGATGACTTCACGCTGGTAGCGCTCGATGCAGCGCTGCATCTGCCCGTGGCTGATGCGGCGGTCATCAAGGTGATGCGCCGAAATACCCACCAGGTAATCCACGTTCCAGACCCAGCGCTCGAACAGCTTACCCAGCAGTTCGGTGCCGTCGGTGCCCAGCTCGCTGACACTGGACAGCACCTGGTTGCCCGTGCGCACTAGCAGGTGGTGCAGGGCATGGCCAAACTCATGGAACACTTTGCGCAAGGCGCGGTGGTCCAGCAGGGGCTCGTCACCCTCGGGGGCCGGTGGGATGTCGCTGTACATCATCACCACGGCTTGCTGGTAGATACCCTCTGCATCCACGCGGCGGTTATGCACATAGGTGGTGTACACGGTGTCGGGTTGCTTGCCAGGGTGCTGAACGGCGTCGAGGTAGAACAGGCCGAGCTGCGCATGGTCCTGCCAGGCCTCGAACGTGAGCACGCTCGGATGCCAGGCAGGTAGGCGCACGGCGCGCAGTTCCAGGCCGAACAACTGCTGCGCCAATTGGAGCAAAGCCCGGACCACCGCGCTGAGCGGGAAGAACTCGCGCACGGCGTCATTGGACAGCACCCGGGCAGCGTTTCGGGCCTGCGCCTGCAGAAAATCCCTGTCCCAGGGCTGGGCTTGTTCAAGCCCCGTTGCCTGGGCCGCAGCCTCAAGCCCGGCACGCCAGCGCAACACGGCAGGTGCGATGCCGCCCGCCAACGCCTGTAGAAACTGGCGCACCTGTTGCTCCGAGCCTGCGCTCTTGCGCTGCAGGCTCAGCGCCATGTGGCTGCTGAAGCCGAGCAGTTGCGCCCGCTCATGACGCAAGGCTGCCAGACGCTGCAAAACGCTGGCGTTGTCTTTTTCAGGGTCGGTGTGCACACCGCGCTCATGGTAAGCGCGGTAGGCACGCTCGCGAACAGTCCGGTCGAGGGCTTCTTCCAGCACCTTGTCGGTGGCCCAGGCTTCACATGGGATCAACCAGCCTACGCTACCGTTTTGCTGGGCTTGCAGCGCCAGCTCGGCCAGGCCCCGTTCGGCAATGCCACGCAGTTGGTCGACGCTGTCGATCAGCAGCCCCGGCCTTGCCATGTTGCCCAGGAACGCTTCCTCCAGCGCCATAATCTGCTCTTGCAATTGTTGCAGCCGTTGCTTGTGCGGCGCCGACAGGGAAGCCCCGCTGATACGAAACTTTTCAAGGTGCCAGCGCAACGTAGCCCGTTGCTGAGCATCGAGGTTGCGCCCCACGTTGCTGGCAGCCAACCGGTCGTAAAGCGCGAACAGCCGGCCATTGCCATACCGGGTATTCAGGGCTGCATTCATGTTGAGGTAGAACTGCACAATAGCGTCGGCCCATGCCGCATCCTTGCCTATCAACGGCGAGGCTGCGTAGAACACGCCCAGTAGCTGTGCATCCAGGCCGTCGACCGCCAGGACCAGATCGTCCCAGGTGGGCAGGGCCTGCTGGTGTTCGATGACCCGCTCAACGCCCTGGCCATAGGTATGCAGCACATGGTCGAACGCGGCCTGCATGTTTTCGAGGGTGATAGCGTGATAGTCGACAGCGGAACCGCTGCCTTGCAGAAGGGGGTTGCTCATAGGCTCTGACTCGCTCGTTTTCAGGAACGTGCCAGCGTGCAGCGGGGCAAGCGGGGAAGGGCGCGATTAACTACTACCCGGGCGTTGCGCCCGGGCAGTACGGCGATCATTCAGCAGGCTTTTTCAGCTTGGGGTTGGGGAAGAACTGCACGGTCTGGACCTTCGCCGGCGCGGCCTTGGGCGCCTGGTGGTTCACCCGAGTGCCCAGTTCCCTGGGCACCGACAGGCCCTGCTCGTTGAGGGTGTCGGTAAAGCCACAGGCCACGCACTCACGGTGAGGTACGCCGTCTTCGTTCCACATCATCAGCTTGTCCGGCTCGCTGCAGGCCGGGCATACCGCCCCGGCAATGAAGCGCTTCTTGGTCTTGTTCACGGCATCCTCACTCATGCGGCCGCTTCTTCACTGAGGCCGCTGTGGCGCAGCAGTGCATCGATGGACGGCTCACGGCCACGGAAGTCGACGAACAGCACCATTGGCGCACGCGAGCCGCCCCGGGCCAGGATCGCCTCGCGGAACGCACGGCCGGTTTCGGCATTGAACACGCCTTCTTCCTCAAACCGCGAGAACGCATCGGCCGACAGCACTTCAGCCCATTTGTAGCTGTAATAGCCCGCCGCATAGCCGCCGGCAAATATGTGGGCAAAGCTGTTGGGGAAGCGGTTGTACGCAGGCGGGCGCATCACCGTGACTTCGTCGCGCACTCCTTCGAGCACCTGCAGCACCGTGCGGCCGTCGCCATGGCTGGCGTGCAGCTCAAAGTCGAACAGCGAGAACTCCAGCTGGCGCACCATCATCATGCCCGACTGGAAGTTCTTGGCCGCCAGCATCTTGGCCAGCAGGTCCTGGGGCAGGGCTTCGCCGGTTTCGTAATGGCCGGAGATCAACGCCAGGCCCTCAGGCTCCCAGCACCAGTTTTCCATGAACTGGCTGGGCAGCTCCACGGCATCCCAGGCCACACCGTTGATACCCGACACACCGGCATGCTCGATGCGGGTCAGCAGGTGGTGCAGGCCATGGCCGAATTCATGGAACAACGTGGTGACTTCGTCATGGGTAAGCAACGCCGGCTTGCCAGGCGCCGCTGGGGTGAAGTTGCACACCAGGTTGGCCACCGGGCTCTGCAACTGGCCACCTGCGGTGCGGCGGCGGTCGCGGGCACCGTCCATCCAGGCGCCCCCGCGCTTGTTGGCGCGGGCATACAGGTCGAAGAAGAAGCGGCCCACGTGCTGGCCGTTTTCCTTGATCTCGAAGAGGCGAACATCCGGGTGCCAGGCATCGAAGCCCTTGAGCTCGGCGATTTCAATGCCGTACAGGCGCTGCACGATGCTGAACAGGCCACCCAGCACCTTGTCGATGGGGAAGTAGGCGCGCAGGGCTTCCTGGGACACGCTGTAGCGCTGCTCGCGCAGTTTCTCGCCAAAGTAACCGGCGTCCCAACTGGCCAGCTCGGGGCAACCCTGCTCGGCCGCGTAGGCCTTGAGCTGGGCGAGGTCCTGGGCGGCGAATGGCTTGGAGCGCTTGGCCAGGTCACGCAGGAAGCTCAGCACCTGGTCGCTGGACTCGGCCATTTTGGTGGCCAGGCTCAGCTCTGCGTAGTTCTTGTAGCCCAGCAGCTCGGCCAGCTCCTGGCGCAGGTCAAGAATTTGCTGCATCACCGGGCCATTGTCGAACTGGCCGGCGTTCGGGCCCTGGTCCGAGGCACGGGTGCAATAGGCGGCATACAGTTCTTCGCGCAGGGCACGGTCGCTGGCGTAGGTCATCACCGCGTAGTAGCTGGGGAACTCCAGGGTGATCAGCCAGCCATCGAGCCCCTTGGCCTGTGCAGCAGCAGCCATCTGCGCCTTGGCAGAGTCGGTCAGCCCGGCCAGGGCCGCTTCGTCGGTAACATGCTTGCTCCACGCCTGGGTGGCATCGAGCAGCTGGTTGGAGAAGCGGCTGCCCAGCTCGCTGAGCTTGCTTTGCACTTGGGCGTAACGCTGCTGCTGGTCTGCAGGCAGGTCGATACCCGACAGGCGGAAGTCACGCAGCGCATGCTCGAGGATGGTTTTTTGCGCCACGTCGAAGCCGCTGGCCTCAGGGCTTGCAGCCAACGCCTGGTAGGCGTCGAACAGGGCACGGTTCTGCCCCAGCTCGGTGGAATAGGCGCTCAGCGCCGGCAGGCACGCCTCATAGGCCTCGCGCAGCTCCGGGCTGTTGCACACCGCATTCAGGTGGCTGACCGGGCTCCAGGCCGCACCCAGGCGGTCGTTGAGTTCGTCCATGGCCAGTACCAGGCCGGCCCAGGTGGGGTTGCTACCCTGGGTTTCCAGGATCTGGGCAATAGCTGTACGGTTGTCGGCCAGGATCGCTTCGATCGCCGGCAACACGTGTTCGGCACGGATTTGCGAGAAGGGCGGCAGATCGTGGGATTGCAGAAGCGGGTTGTTCGCAGTCACGGTTTGGATACCTTGGCAGAAGAAACACTGCCCCATCTTAATTACAATCGACGCCGACCGCAGCAGGCAGCCAGCCTATCGGCACAGATGAGGGAGGCTATCATGGCCATTCGAAGTTTCCGGCAACATACGCCAAGGCTCGCCGCCAGGGCCTTCGTGGACCGCTCGGCGGTGGTGCTGGGGGACGTGGAGATCGGTGAGGACAGCTCGGTGTGGCCCATGACGGTGGTCAGGGGCGACATGCACCGCATCCGCATCGGCGCGCGCACCAGCGTGCAGGACGCCAGCGTGCTGCACATCACCCACGCCGGCCCGTTCAACCCGGATGGCTTCCCGCTGATCATCGGCGACGAAGTCACCATCGGCCACAAGGTCATGTTGCATGGCTGCACCCTGGGCAATCGCATTCTGGTGGGCATGGGCAGCACCATCATGGACGGTGCCATCGTCGAGGACGAAGTCATCATCGGTGCCGGTAGCCTGGTGCCACCGGGCAAGCGGCTGGTCAGCGGCTATCTGTACATGGGCAGCCCGGTGAAGCAGGCACGGCTGCTGAACGATCAGGAGCGCGCGTTCTTTTCCTACAGCGCGGGCAACTATGTGAAGCTCAAGGACCAGCACCTGGCCGAAGGCTACGACCAACCAGAATGACCGCCTCGCAGGTTTACCCGCGAAAAAGCCATACAGCACACAAGCGGAACGGTATACATGCACCAACAAAACATCCTGTTCGACCTCGACGGCACCCTCACCGACCCGCGCCTGGGCATCACCCGCTCCATCCAGTACGCGCTGGCCAAGCTGGGCATCGATGAACCCGACCTGGTGCGCCTGGAGCACTTCATCGGCCCGCCGCTGCTGCAGGCATTCATGCAATTCTATGAATTCGACGAGGCCAAGGCCTGGGAGGCGGTCAACTTTTACCGGGAACGCTTCCGCGTGACCGGGCTATACGAAAACCAGGTGTTCGAGGGCGTGCCCGAGTTGCTCGAGGCCTTGAATGCGCAGGGGCGAACCCTGTTCATCGCCACCTCCAAACCCTGGGAGTTCGCCCGCGAAATTGCCCGGCACTTTGCGTTCGACCGCCATTTCAAAGTGATCTACGGCAGCGAGCTGGACGGCACCCGCACCAACAAGGTCGAGCTGATTCGTCATCTGTTGGACGAAGAAGGCCTGGACCCGGCACAAACGCTGATGATCGGCGACCGCAAGCATGACCTGATCGGGGCACGCAGCAACGGGGTGCAGGCCGTGGCGGTGGGGTATGGCTTTGGTAGCCAGCAGGAGCTGATGGCTGAGTCGCCATCCTTCCACTTCGCCACGCTGGCCGAGATGCATCAGGCGTTCGCCAAGGCCTGAGCGGCGGGCATTAGCTGCTGTAGTGCGGCTGTTCTGGCCGCTGCAGGCAGGCGTGCCAGGTGCTCGACTTCCAGGTAAAAACGGGCCCAGTCGCCGTTCACCTTCTGGAACAACGCGGTGAACGCGGGCACCCACTGGTCATACAGCCCAAACGGCAGGAGCTTGGCGTTGTTCAGCGGGGCGTATACCCAGGCGTCGTAGCGGGCGTCGCCTGACCACTGGCTGTCACGCAGTTGCCGGTATTCGCGCCTCAGGCGCTGGAATTCGGCCTGTTTAGCCAAGCGCTTGTGCACATCGTCCAGCGGGCCACTGTAAATGGCCTGCAGGCGCTCGCGGCTGGCCAGCACCAGGCGGATGAACTGCTCACGCTGCTGCCCCTGCTGTTCGCCATCGGCTGCCAGCCCCCTTGCCAGCCGCCATTGGCGCGCGCCTTGCTGCTCGACGAAGGTCGCAAACGACTCGTTGAACGCCGTGTCATCCTGCACGTAGACACGCTGGTGGGCCAGCTCGTGGAAAATCAGCGTGGCCAGCCGCTCATCGCTCCAGCCCACCATGGAGGACAGGATCGGGTCGTCGAACCAGCCCAGTGTCGAATAAGCCTCGACGCCGCCGACATACACATCCAGGCCCTGCTCGCGCATCAACGCCGCCGCCCCGCGGGCGGCGCCCTGGCGATAGTAGCCCCGATAGGCCACGCAGCCCGCGATTGGAAAACAGTGGGTAACGGGTTGCAGGGAGAGCTCGGGGGTGGCGAACACATTCCATAACACGAACGGGCGGCCCAGGTTGGCGTACACCCGGTAACTGCGGTTGTCGGGCAAGTGCAGCTGCTGGCTGGCGAAGTCCCGCGCTTGCTGCGCGTGCAGCAGGCGGGCGCGCAATGCGGAAGGTGTGGCGGGGTCAGCCACCACCTGTGCCACCGGCTGGCGCGCACGCAACAGCGCCCACTGCCCCTCGGCCAGTTGGCCGTAATAGCGGGCACTGGTGCAGCCGTTCAGCAGTGCAGCTGCCAGCAGCGGAACCAACAGGGTGAAAACGCGGTCGAGTGGCCCAGGGCCTGAGCGCTGCAAATGTGAACGTTCAACCATCCTGATTCACTCACGGCCTGTTTGCCTGAAGACTATCTCGCCAAAGGGGAAATTCGCCATGCGTGCACTATGGGTTGCTGGGTCACTGCTGATGGTTTCGGCCTGCTCCACCTTGCCGGACCCTGACCCGAACCAGGCCTGGATCGACCTTGAACCCCGCAAAGATACTTCCCTGGATGCGCTCCAGGTAGATGAGCGCGACTGGGCCGACAGCCGCTATTTCGAAGTGCAGCCTGGTAACCATGAGCTGACGGTGCGCTATCAGTTCCCGGTCACGCCCAGCAATATCGGGCCTGTGAAGGAGCCGCTGTGGCGGGATTGCCAGGTCAAGCTGGCATTCAACGACTTCAATGCCGGCCAGCGTTACCAGTTGCAGGCGGGCAGCATTGGCTTCAGGCCGTGGATCAAACTGTATGACCACCAGCAAAAACTGGTTGGCCAAGGGCTGCCAGCGGGTTGCCAACGTACCTGAAGCGCGCAACGGCGCTATGCTTACAGCCTGTACATTGCAAATGAGAAACCCGCCATGCGCCAGCCCATGATGCTGATCGCCCTCAGTGCACTGGGCGCTTGCGCCAGCCCACTGCCCCCGGTAGACCCCAAGCAAGCCTGGGTCGACTTGTACACCATGACCCCTGGCAGGGTCATCATGGCTGATCGGCTCGATGGCAAGCGCCTGGACGATGGCCGCTACTTCCAGGTAACCCCCGGCAAGCATGAACTGGTGGTGCGCTTCGATTACGAGATTTACGCAGGCGGCTTTACCACCGACCCCAGGGAACGAACCTGCTACCTGACCGTGCGCTTCAACGACTTCAAGGCGGGGGAACGCTACCGGCTGGAAGCGCGGGCGCCGGTGATGGAGCCGCAGGTACTGCTTTATGACGCCAGCCGCACGGTAGTGGTGAACAAGCCGAGCCAGGTCTTTTGTATCCCCTGACCCACGGCATGGCCGCCGCGATAACGTGTGCGGTTACTGATCGTTTTTTTGGTAGATGATCTTCTGGGTGCCGCCGTTGCATGTACCGACCACCATGTTGGGGTCTTGCACCTCGCTGTTCGGCACGATTTCAAGCGTGTACGACGCAACGCCCTGCGCCTGGATCTTCGCTTCGATCTCGGCTTTCAGCTCTTCGCAGGGCTTTACCGCTGCCAATGTGCAGGTTGCAGTTAAAGAGGCGAGAACAGCGACTGCGAGGCGAATCATGGGGGCGGCTCCTGTAGTGGCAGCGATGCTGCCGAGGGTTGCTAGATTACCGCAAACCGCCCCCGATTCATGCATCAGCCAACCAAGCTGGCATCCAGGGTAATTTTTGCGTTAAGCACTTTGGATACCGGGCAACCGGCCTTGGCCTTGTTGGCGATTTCCTCGAACTGCTCGGCACTTGCACCGGGCACCTTGGCCCTCAGTACCAAGTGAACAGCCGTGATCGCATAACCATCCGGCTGCTTGTCCAGCGTGACTTCTGCAGCGGTGTCGATACGCTCAGGCGTCAAACCTGCGTCGCCCAACATCATCGACAGGGCCATCGAGAAGCAGCCCGCGTGCGCAGCGCCGATCAATTCTTCCGGGTTGGTGCCCGGGGTATCTTCGAAGCGGGTGTTGAAACCATAGGGGTTCTGCTTGAGGGCGCCGCTTTCGGTAGAAAGCAGGCCTTTACCGTCTTTCAAACCACCTTGCCAGATCGCCGATGCTGTCTTTTTCATGATGCCTCCTGGTCATTGGTTACATACCTAAGGGTTCAGAGGCACGCTGCTGCGTGAGAGTTCAGCGCAATCTGACCGCAGGCATTGAATCCAACGATTGCGCCCATACACAGTCAATAAGGCTTCTGGCCAACCACTTTTTGCGGAGGCTCCATGACGCAGTTGCGTGATCTGAACATTTCCACCCTCGACCTGGTACCGGTACGAGCCGACGCTGGCCCAGCCCAGTCGTTGCGCAACTCGCTGGACCTGGCGCAGCACGTCGAGCGTTTTGGCTACAACCGTTTCTGGGTAGCCGAACACCACAACATGGACGGCATCGCCAGTTCGGCCACCTCGGTGCTGATCGGTTACCTGGCGGGCGGTACTTCGCGCATCCGCGTGGGGTCTGGCGGCATCATGCTGCCCAACCATGCCCCATTGGTGGTGGCTGAGCAGTTCGGCACGCTGGCCAGCCTTTACCCGGGGCGCATCGACCTGGGCCTGGGCCGCGCGCCGGGGTCCGACCAGATGACCGCCTATGCGCTGCGCCGCGACCGTGCCGGCAGCGCGGACGACTTTCCGGAGGACGTAGAAGAACTGGCACGCTACCTGGGCCCGCGCACCGACGACCAGAAGGTCATCGCCGTGCCAGGGTATGACACCGAAGTGCCCATGTGGCTGCTCGGGTCCAGCCTGTTCAGTGCCCAACTGGCAGGCATGCGCGGCATGCCCTATGCGTTCGCCTCGCACTTTGCCCCGCGTTACATGCATGAGGCCATTCGTGTGTACCGCAACCACTTCAAGCCATCCACTGCGCTGGACAAGCCCTACGTGATGCTGGGTATCCCCATGGTGGTGGCGGAAACAGACGAAAAAGCCGAATACCTGGCGACCTCGGTGTACCAGCGCATCCTGTCACTGATCCGTGGGCAGAGCCTGATGCAAAAGCCCCCGGTCGAGAGCATGGACGGCTTGTGGCTACCCCATGAGCGCGATGCGGTTGGCAGCTTCCTGGGCCTGGCGATGATAGGCAGCCCGCAGAAAGTCCGAGCCAAGGTTGAGGTGCTGCTGGAGCAGACGGGGGCAGATGAGCTGATGTTCACGTGCGACCTGTATGAGCATGCGGATCGCATCAGGTCGTATGAATTGCTGGCGCAGGCGTTGCGAGCGGGCCATTGACCCCTGCCAATCGCCGGCTTGCCGGCGATTGACGGCGACGTTAGCTGCGGCGGTACACGATTTCCTTGGTGCCGCCTTCACAGCTGCCTACCACCTTGCCTGCGGGCTCGCCTTTGTTGACGACTTCCAGGGAGTACCCCTGCACACCCTTGGCATCCAGCTTGGCCGCGATTTCAGCCTTGAGCTCCTCGCAAGGCTTGCCAGCCGCCAGCGCGCCACCGGCCAGGCTCATCAGGCCCAGCGCCAGAATCAGTTTGTTCATTACTCGCTTTCCTTGTGCAATGAAATCGGAAAAGGCGCCCGGTCAGGCGCCTCCCGTATTGATACCCCATAGCGCCAGGCGCTTCCAGCCTGGAAATGTGTCAGCTGTTGGTGATGCGGAAACCGACCTTCAGCGTGACCTGGAAGTGCTCGACCTTGTTGTCGCGAATATGCCCACGGGTACTGACCACCTCGAACCATTCGAGCATCTTGATGCTCTTGGACGCCTCCGCCAGTGCATTCTGGATCGCGTCCTCGATGCTGCTGGTGGACGAACCTACCAACTCGACCATTTTGTACGTGTGGTGATCGGACATGTGCTCTCTCCTCGGATATTGACCTGGAGCCTGGCAGGCAGGCCTGGTTTACCTGCGAGCCGATAAACCAACAGAAAGTTCGATCGCACTTTCGCCTCACGCAGCAGTCGCATTTTCTACAGCCCACAACGCGAAGGAGAGTCAACATGCCACGCAACTCGCTGCGAAAAACATCCCTGGAAAGCATGGAAGCCGAGATCGAGAGCCTTCTGAAAAGCCTGGAAAACCTCAAGAACGACGCCTCGGAAGAGTCGCAGAAATCCCTGAAGGCCATCCGCAGCAACGCCGAAACAGCACTGCGCCATTCCCGTAGCCTGGTAAGCGACGCCTACGAAGAAGTGAAACACCGCACCCGTCAAACCGGCATCGCCACCCGCGACTATGCCCAGGAACACCCCTACACCACCGCCGGCGTCGCCATTGGTGCGCTGGGCCTGCTGGCGGCCTACCTGCTGTGCAAGCGCAACTAAGCGCTCTGCCTGGCCAATTCGGCGCGTAGCCAACGCGCCAGCTGCTCGGCGCGCCCATCTGCGGCGCGCCGTGGCACCCACAGCGCCAATGCTGCGGGTGTACGCGTAAACCCCCATGGCGCGCTCAAGCGGCCAGCACGCAAGTCATCCGCCACCAATGCCTGCGGCGCAATCGCCACGCCCAGCCCCGCGCAGGCAGCTTCCAGCAAGTAGTACAGGTGCTCGAACGCCTGGCCATAGTGGATACCCTTTGGGTCCAGCCCTTGCTCCATCGCCCAGGTCGGCCACGCCTGTGGGCGCGATGTGGTGTGCAGCAGCGCTTCGTCCAGCAAGCGGTCAACGGGCGCCCCTTGCAGCCGTGAGAAGCCGGCAAAATGTGGGCTGAGCACCGGCCCGATACGTTCCTCGGCCAGTACATGCACGTGCATGTCGGCAGGCCATGGTGGCTCGGCGTACACCAACAGGGCATCCAGGCCGGGGCGACGCGGGTCCAGGTCACCCTCACCGGCTGACAGGTGCAGGCGTAACTCCGGCAAGTCAGCCTTCAAGCGCCCCAACCTGGGTATGAACCAGCGCGCCAGCAGGCTGCCTGAACAGCCGAGCACGAACGCCGCCTGGTCACTCTCGCGGCCAAGCTCACCGCACACGCTGCGCAGCCGGTCAAAGGCTTCGCCACTCACATCGCGCAGGCGAATGCCGGCATCTGTGAGTTTGATACCGCGCCCGTCCTTGACGAACAGGGCAACGCCCAGGTGCGTCTCCAGCACCTTGATCTGCCGGCTTACCGCACCATGGGTCACATGCAGCGCTTCGGCCGCCAGGCTTACGCTGTTAAGCCGGGCAGTGGCTTCAAATGCCCGCAGGGCATTGAGGGGAGGAAGATCCTGGGCCATGTTACCTGTGAGTTTTTCTGACAAGTTTGCGCAATCTTATCGGTTTTCAGCGGCGCCTGCCGTGGTTACAGTAAAGCCCATCATTCATTCGATATGCCTTGGAGCGCCTCATGACCCAGTCCCAGTACCGCCCCGGCCCAGACGCCAACGGCCTGTTCGGCTCGTTCGGTGGCCGCTACGTGGCCGAAACCCTCATGCCGCTGGTGCTGGACCTGGCCCGCGAGTACGAAGCGGCCAAGGCAGACCCTGCATTCCTCGAAGAGCTGGCGTACTTCCAGCGCGATTACATCGGCAGGCCAAACCCGCTGTATTTTGCCGAACGCCTGACCGAACACTGCGGCGGTGCAAAAATCTTCTTCAAACGTGAAGAGCTGAACCACACCGGCGCCCACAAGGTGAACAACTGCATCGGCCAGGTGCTGCTGGCCAAGCGCATGGGCAAGAAGCGCCTGATCGCCGAAACCGGCGCTGGCATGCACGGTGTGGCCACGGCCACCGTGGCGGCGCGCTTCGGCCTGCCTTGCGTGATCTACATGGGCGCCACCGACATCGAGCGCCAGCAGGCCAACGTGTTCCGCATGCGCCTGCTGGGCGCTGAAATCGTGCCGGTCACCGCCGGCACCGGCACCCTGAAAGACGCCATGAACGAGGCGCTGCGTGACTGGGTCACCAACGTGGAAGACACCTTCTACCTGATCGGCACCGTAGCCGGCCCGCACCCGTACCCGGCCATGGTCCGCGACTTCCAGTCGATCATCGGCAAGGAAACCCGCGCCCAGTTGCAGGAAAAGGAAGGCCGCCTGCCCGACAGCCTGGTCGCCTGCGTCGGCGGGGGCTCCAATGCCATGGGCCTGTTCCATGAATTCCTTGAAGAACCCAGCGTGCAGATCATCGGCGTTGAAGCGGGTGGCCACGGCGTGCACACCGACAAGCACGCTGCCAGCCTGAACGGGGGCGTACCGGGCGTGCTGCATGGCAACCGCACTTACCTGTTGCAGGATGCCGACGGCCAGATTACCGATGCCCACTCCATTTCCGCAGGCCTGGACTACCCCGGCATCGGCCCGGAGCATGCCTACCTGCACGAAGTGAAGCGGGTGGAGTACGTCAGCATCACCGATGACGAGGCGCTGGATGCATTCCATGCCTCCTGCCGCCTGGAGGGCATCATCCCGGCCCTGGAAAGCGCCCACGCCCTGGCCGAAGCCATCAAGCGCGCGCCCAGCCTGCCCAAGGATCACCTGATGGTCGTGTGCCTCTCGGGCCGCGGCGACAAAGACATGCAAACCGTCATGAGCCACATGGCCGCCCAGGAGAAACAGGCATGAGCCGTCTTGAACAACGCTTCGCCGAGCTGAAAGCCGAAGGGCGCTCGGCACTGGTCACCTTCATCACCGCCGGCGACCCGGGCTACGATGCATCGCTGCAAATTCTGAAGGGCCTGCCCGCAGCGGGCGCGGACGTAATCGAACTGGGCATGCCGTTCACCGACCCGATGGCTGACGGTGTGGCCATCCAGCTGGCAACCCTGCGCGCCCTGGATGCCGGGCAGACCCTGGCCAAGACGCTGCAGATGGTGCGTGAATTCCGTACCGGCAACCAGACCACGCCCATCGTGCTGATGGGCTACTACAACCCGATCCACCGCTTTGGCGTCGAAACCTTCGTGGCCCAGGCCAAGCAAGCCGGTGTCGATGGCCTGATCATCGTCGACCTGCCGCCGGAGCACGACGCCGAACTGGCAAGCCCCGCCCAGGCTGCCGGCATCGACTTCATCCGCCTGACCACCCCGACCACCGACGATCAGCGCCTGCCACGGGTACTGGAGCGCAGTTCCGGGTTTGTCTACTACGTATCGGTAGCAGGCGTGACCGGCGCAGGCTCGGCCACAACCGAGCACGTCAGCGAAGCCATCGCGCGCCTGCGTCGGCACACCGAACTGCCGATCAGCGTTGGTTTCGGCATTCGTACACCCGAGCAGGCCGCCGCCATCGCACGCCTGGCCGATGGCGTGGTAGTGGGTTCGGCACTGGTGGACAAGATCGCCCAGGCCGAGCGCCCGGAACAGGCTGTAGATGACGTGCTCAGCCTGTGTGCGGCGCTGGCCGAAGGCGTGCGCAGCGCGCGTCGCTAAGCTGGCTTGCCTTTACTGCCAGTAAGCTGGCAGTAAGGGCCGCCCGGGCATTACCCACCGAATAGCGAAAGGTCCAGCGGGCGCACCGCCCCCATCCAGATCGCATGGTCGCGGTGGTCGGCCAGCTCATCCCCGGTCAGCGGGTGCATGAACACCACCAACCCCTTGCGGTTGAGCGCCAGCCACGGCAACACCACGCCGACGATTTCTGGCTCGAACGCCAGCTGGCAACTCCAGTCCGGGTGCGGCCCCACTCGCTTCTGGTGCAGGCGGCCCATGCTCACCGGGAACAGCCGCGCGGCTTCCTCGCAGAGCTCACGGGCCTGCTCCAGGGTGGCGGCATCGTAATAAACGTGGGCGTGGTAACCCTTGATTCTCTGCATGCTTACCTCCGCTGCTGCAATGGCCATGACTATACCCGGCCAAAACCGATGAGCGCCTTGGAAATCACCGCTCGCGCTCCTGCTCCAACCAGCTTACAAAGCGTTCTATCAGCGCACCACGGCGCTTGCGCGGCGGCAGCACGGCGTAATACCCGCGTGCCGACCGCAGGCTGCCTTGCAATGGCCGGCAGAGCAGGCCTTGGTCCACCAGGCTGTCCACCAGGTGCCCCCAGCCGATCGCCACCCCTTGCCCGGCAATGGCAGCCTGAATCAGCAGTGTGTAGTTGTCGAAGCGTAGCTGCCCCGGCGGCGGCGGGCTGGCCACACCCAACCCATGAAACACCCCCGCCCAGTCGAACCAGCGGCTGGACTGCTCGCCCTTCAGGTGCAACAGGGGCAAACGTTGCAAAGCCTCGGCTGACAAGGGTTTGCCACCGATCAGCCCAGGGCTGCACACGGGGAAAACCTCTTCATCGAACAGCCAGCGGCTTTCCCCCTGGCGGAAGCGGCCATCGCCGAACAGCACAGCCACATCGATGTCCGGGCGCAGCATGCCTTGGCTGCGTTCCCCGGTCACCAGGCTGACATCCACCTGTGGATAAGCCTCATGAAAACGCTGCAGGCGGGGCATCAGCCAAAAGGCGGCGAAAGCAAAATCGGTCGCTACCTGCAACAGCTCGCGCTGGTGGCGCCCACTGGCCTGGGCGATCCCGTCATCCAGCGTGTACATGGCCTGGCTCACGTGCTCGAACAGCAGTTGGCCAGCCTCGGTTAGCTCGATGCCGCGATAGATGCGGTCGAACAAGCGGGTGCCTAGCTGCGCCTCCAGCCGTTTAACCTGCTGGCTGACCGCTGGCTGAGTAGTGCCCAGCTCCAACGCGGCTGCGGTAAACCCACGCAATCGCGCTGCCGCCTCGAACACGCGCAAGGTATCCAGCGACACGTCGGCCAAGTGCTCAAACATAAGCGCAGCTAATCCCAGTCATTGCCCGCCATGGGCTTTACCCATGTTATCCACAGTCGCATCTTGGTACGCAAGCGGTTCGCATAACCCTCGACGATGGAAGCTTCCCATGACGCGCCCCAATATCCTGTTCATCATGGCCGACCAGATGGCGGCGCCGCTGCTGCCCATCTACGGCCCGTCCCCCATCCAGATGCCCCACCTCAGCCGCCTGGCCGAGCAGGCCGTGGTATTCGATTCGGCCTACTGCAACAGCCCTCTGTGTGCCCCCTCGCGCTTCACCCTGGTGAGTGGCCAGCTGCCCAGCCGGATTGGCGCCTACGACAATGCCGCCGACTTCCCCGCTGACGTGCCCACGTATGCCCACTACCTGCGCCGCCTGGGCTACCGCACGGCGCTGTCGGGCAAGATGCATTTTTGCGGCCCCGACCAGTTGCACGGCTATGAGGAACGGTTGACCAGCGACATCTACCCGGCCGACTACGGGTGGGCAGTGAACTGGGACGAGCCCGACGTGCGCCCCAGCTGGTACCACAACATGTCGTCGGTGCTGCAAGCTGGGCCGTGCGTGCGCACCAACCAGCTGGATTTCGATGATGAGGTGGTGTTCAAAGCCCGCCAGTACCTGTACGACCATGTACGTGAAAGCGACGGCCGGCCGTTCTGCCTGACGGTGTCCATGACCCACCCGCACGATCCCTACACCATTCCCAAGCGCTACTGGGACCGCTACGAAGGTGTGGATATCCCCATGCCCCGCGCCGAGTTCAGCCAGGCAGAGCTGGACCCGCATTCGCAGCGCCTGCTGAAGGTGTACGACCTCTGGAACAAGGCGTTGCCTGAAGAGAAGGTCCACGATGCCCGCCGAGCCTACTTCGGCGCCTGCAGCTACATCGACGACAACATCGGCCAGCTGCTGCAAACCCTCGAAGAATGCAACTTGGCCGATGACACGCTGATCGTGTTTTCCGGCGACCACGGCGACATGCTTGGCGAGCGCGGCCTCTGGTACAAGATGCACTGGTTCGAGATGTCCGCCAGGGTGCCCCTGCTGGTCCATGCACCAAAGCGCTTCAAGCCTGCCCATGTCGATGCGTCTGTATCAACCTGCGACTTGTTACCCACCCTGGTGGAGCTGGCCGGTGGTGCTGTGGATAAAAACCTGCACCTGGATGGCCGCTCCCTGCTTGGCCACCTGCAAGGGCACGGCGGCCACGATGAAGTGATTGGCGAATACATGGCCGAAGGCACCGTGGGCCCGCTGATGATGATCCGCCGTGGTGCCTACAAGTTCGTGTACAGCGAAGACGACCCTTGTTTACTCTATGACCTGAGCCACGACCCGCACGAGCGGGAGAATCTCACCGGCAGCCCGGACCATCAGGCGCTGCTGCAGGCATTTGTCGAGGAAGCCCGCCAGCGCTGGGACATACCCGCCCTGCGCCAGCAGGTGCTGGCCAGCCAGCGCCGCCGTCGCCTGGTCGCCCAGGCACTGGCCATCGGCAAACTGAAAAGCTGGGACCACCAACCCATGGTGGACGCCAGCCAACAGTACATGCGTAACCACATCGATCTCGATGACCTCGAGCGCAAGGCACGTTACCCACAGCCCGCACCCATGGATTGAGAAGAGAGGCCGCCATGCACAAGTTCTCCGCTACCGTGTTGACCCTGGCCATCGGCCTGGGCACCGTCACCGCTCACGCCGCTGACAGCAGCGACCAATGCACCATCGTGAAAATGGCCGACCCCGGTTGGAGTGATATCGCCACCACCAATGCCGTCGCACGCCTGCTGCTGGAAAGCCTGGGCTACAAGGTCAAGGTCGACAGCCTGGCCGTACCGATCATCTACGGCGGCCTGAAGGATGGGCAAGTCGATGCCTTCCTCGGCAACTGGATGCCAGCGCATCAAGGTTTTCATGACAAGTTCGTCGCCAACGGCGATGTTCTACAGCTTTCGCGCAACCTGGAAGGCACCGAGTTCACCCTGGCAGTGCCGGACTACGTGTGGAATGCCGGGGTGAAGGACTTCGCCGACCTGCAAAAGCACGCCGACAAATTCGACAAGAAGCTGTATGGCATTGGCTCCGGGGCGCCGGCCAACCTGTCGCTGAAAGAGATCATCGACAAGAACGCGTTCAACCTGGGGCAATGGAAGCTGGTGGAATCCAGCGAGCAGGGCATGCTCGCGCAGGTTGATCGCGCGGTGAAAAAGCAGCAGTTCATCACCTTCCTGGGCTGGACACCCCACCCCATGAACGTAAAGCTGAACATGCATTACCTCACAGGGGGCGAGCAATGGTTTGGCAGCAAAGGCGATGTCTACACGCTAACGCGCAAAGGGTATCCACAGGCGTGCCCCAATGCTGCCAAGCTGTTGGGTAACCTGAAGTTCACACTGGACATGGAAAACAGCATCATGGCCAATGTGCTGGACCAGAAGATCAGCTTCGATGAAGCCGCCAAGGCCTGGGTCAAAGCGCACCCCGAGTTGCTGGACGGGTGGTTGGCCGGGGTTACAACCAAAGCTGATGGCAATGCCGTGGAGGCTGTCAAAGCCAAGCTGTAATACCCCGTAGTGTGGGGTATCTGTGGGGGCCAGGTTTTTTCTAACATTGTGGATAACTCATGCATCGCATTCTGCACCTGCTGCCGTTCCTGAGCTGGCTACCCCGTCAATCGGGTCGCAGCCTGCGCCAGGACCTGCTGGTGGGGCTGAGCGGTGCAATCCTGGCCCTGCCACAATCCATTGCCTACGCATTGATCGCCGGCTTGCCCGCCGAGTACGGCTTGTACGCCGCCATCGTCCCCGTGCTGGTCGCCTGCCTGTGGGGCTCGTCCTGGCACCTGATCTGCGGGCCTACCGCTGCCATTTCCGTGGTGCTCTACGCCAGCATCAGCCCACTGGCCGTGGCTGGCAGCGCCGACTACGTGACCTTGGTGCTGCTGCTGACGTTCCTTGGCGGCGTTTTTCAGTTGCTGCTGGGGCTGTTGCGGTTCGGGGCAGTGGTCAACTTCGTTTCCCATTCCGTGGTACTGGGTTTCACCCTCGGCGCAGCCATCGTGATTGCCTTGGGGCAATTGCCCAACCTGCTCGGCATGGACCTGGCCAGCCAGGCCACCGCATTGAAGACCGTTCAGGAACTGGCCCACCACGCCGGGGAGATAGACCTGCCATCCTTGCTGCTGGGTTTGGCCACGGTGGTGCTGGGCGTCACCCTCAAGCTCTGGCGCCCGCGCTTGCCCAGCCTGTTGATCAGCCTGGTGGTGGTGAGCGTGCTGGCCTGGGTGCTGCCAGGGTACTTCGGCCATGTGCCACGTGTGGCAGCGTTCGCCGGGCAACTGCCTCCGTTCAGCCCACTGCCTCTGCTTGATGTGGAACTGATCCTGCGGCTGCTGCCCAGTGCTGTGGCGGTGGGCATGTTGGGGCTGGTGACCAGCCTGTCGATTGCCCGTTCGCTGTCGGCACGCTCGGAGCAGATGATCGACCCCGACCAGGAAATCCGCGCACAGGGCCTGTCGAACATCGCTGGCGCCTTTTGCTCGGGCTACCTGTCTGCCGGCTCGTTCACCCGCTCGGGCCTGAGTTACGAGGCCGGCGCTCGCTCGCCCATGGCAGGCGTGTTTTCGGCGCTGTGGGTGGCGGTGTTCGCCGTGACGGGGGCAGGGTTGATCGCGCAGCTGCCCATCCCGGCCATGGCCGGTAGCATCCTGTTGATTTGCTGGGGGCTGGTGGACCACAAGGCAATACGCGCACTGCTGCGCGTCAGCCGCTCGGAGTTCCTGGTGATGGCACTGACCGCCGCAGCCACCTTGTTGCTCGAACTGCAGACAGCCATCTACGCCGGGGTACTGGCGTCGCTGTTCTTCTACCTCAAGCGCACCTCCCGGCCCCGGGTGCAGCAGAGCCGGGAAGGGGACGCGGATGTGCTGCGCGTGGGCGGGTCGATCTTCTTTGGCGCGGCGCATTACCTGCAGGTGAGGTTGCAACGCTGCCAGGGGCCCCATGTGGTGATCGATGCCCGGCAGGTGAACTTCATCGACTACTCGGGTGTGGATATGCTGCACCGGGAGGCGCGGCGCCTGCAGCGGCTAGGTGGCAGCTTGACCCTGCATCACGCCAAGACGCACGTAGTCGAAGATTTGCAGAAGCTGGAAGGCGCCGACCGGTGCCCCATACGTTTCGCAGAATGAGCGCCTCAGCCCGAAGGGGCAGCAAAGCAGCCCCGGGCACCCTCAACCGCGCGCCAGCTGCCGGCGCAACTCCGCCAGCACCGGTGCAGTATCAGGCCGCACACCACGCCAGATGAAGAACGCCTCAGCCGCCTGCTCGGCCAGCATGCCCAGGCCGTCCAGCACCTTCGCCGCGCCCAGGTTGGCTGCCCACTGGCAAAACGGCGTGGGCGCCTTGGCGTACATCATGTCGTAGCAGACCGTACGCCCCGCCTCGACAAGGCTGTCGGCAATCGGTGGCAGCTCACCTGCCAGGCTCGCCGAGGTGGCGTTGATGATCAGGTCCACCGGCTCATGCAGCCAGGCAAAACCGCTGGCCACCACCGGGCCAAGTTCATCGAACTCATGCGCCAGTTGCTCGGCCTTTTCCACGGTGCGGTTGGCGACTACCACCGACTGCGGCTTGTGCGCCAGCAGCGGCTCCAGTACACCCCGCACGGCGCCGCCGGCACCCAGGATAAGGATGCGCTTGCCGGCCAGCTCAACCCCCGCATTCACCGTAAGGTCACGCACCAGGCCAGCGCCATCGGTGTTATCGCCCTGCAACGTGCCGTCTTCCAGCTTGCTGAGGGTGTTCACCGCACCGGCGCGCTGGGCACGGGGTGTGAGGCTGTCGCACAGGCGGTAGGCCTCTTCCTTGAAGGGTACCGTGACGTTGGCACCGCTGCCTTGTTTGAAGAAACCCCAGGCGCAATCACTGAACGCGTCCAGCGGTGCCAGCAAGGTGGCGTACTCCAGGTATTCGCCGGTCTGCTCGGCAAACAGGCGGTGGATAAGTGGCGACTTGCTGTGGCCAATGGGGTTGCCAAACACAACGTACTGGTCCATGACGGCTCCTTGGGTTGCCACGGGCTTACTGGCCAAGCCAGTCACGGTCTTGCAGGAAGTAATCGGTCAGGCGCGCTTCTTCGGTACCCGGTTCGGCCTTCCAGTCGTAACCCCAGCGTACCTGGGGCGGCAGCGACATCAGGATCGATTCGGTACGCCCGCCCGATTGCAGGCCAAACAGCGTGCCACGGTCATACACCAGGTTGAATTCCACGTAACGGCCACGGCGGAACTCCTGGAACTCGCGCTGCTGCGCGGTGTAGGCCATAGCCTTGCGGCGCTGCACGATTGGCACATACGCCTGGATGTAGGCATCACCGATGGCGCGGATGAAGGCGAAGCAGGTGTCGAAGTCCCATTCGTTGAGGTCATCGAAGAACAGGCCGCCGATGCCCCGTGGCTCGCCGCGGTGCTTGAGGTGGAAGTAGCGGTCGCACCAGGCCTTGTAGCGGGGGTAAACGTCGGCACCGAACGGCGCGCAGGCCTGCTCTGCCACGCGGTGCCAGTGGATGCAGTCTTCTTCGATGCCGTAGAAGGGCGTGAGGTCGAAGCCACCGCCGAACCACCACACCGGCTCTTCACCTTCTTTCTCGGCAATGAAAAAGCGCACATTGGCGTGGGAGGTGGGCACATGTGGGTTGTGCGGGTGGATCACCAACGATACGCCCAGCGCCTGGAAGCCACGGCCGGCCAGCTCAGGGCGGTGGGCACTGGCCGACGGCGGCAGGCCGGTGCCGAACACATGGGAAAAGTTGACCCCGCCCTTTTCAATCACCTGACCGTCACCAATCACCCGCGTACGGCCCCCGCCACCGGCTTCGCGCACCCAGGCGTCCTCGACGAAGCGGGCGCCGCCGTCTTCGGTTTCGAGGGCAGAGCAAATGCGGTCTTGCAGGTCGAGCAGGTAGGCTTTCACGGCCTCGGTGCGGCTAATCATCGGGTCACCAGGAACGGGCAGGGAAGAATTCGCGCGTAGCATACCATCGCCGGCCGGCACACCGCAGTTGACGGCAGTCAAGCAAAGGCGTCCGATAGAAGGCCTTTCCCGATCCCGAAACCAGGAGTAGCAGATGGCCAAGCGTATCCAGTTCAGCCAGCACGGCGGCCCTGAAGTGCTGCAGTGGGTGGAGTTCGAGCCCGCCGCGCCCGGCCCGCAACAAGTGCGCGTGCGCAACCATGCAGTCGGCCTGAACTTCATCGATACCTATTTCCGCAGCGGGCTGTACGCGCCACCCGCCCTGCCATCAGGCCTGGGTACCGAGGCGGCGGGTGTGGTGGAAGCCGTGGGCGAGGGCGTTACCCGCCTCAAGGTGGGCGACCGGGTGGCCCATGCTGGTGGCCCACTGGGGGCGTACAGTGAGGTGCACACGCTGCCAGAGGCCAACCTGGTCAAACTGCCGGACGCTATCAGCTTCGAGCAGGCCGCAGCGGTAATGCTGAAGGGTTTGACCGTGCAGTACCTGCTCAAGCAAACCTACGCCGTACAGCCTGGCGACGTGATCCTGTTCCATGCGGCGGCGGGCGGCGTGGGCTCATTGGCCTGCCAGTGGGCAAAGGCGCTGGGTGCCAAGTTGATCGGCACCGTTAGCTCCGCGCAAAAAGCCGAACGCGCCAAGGCCCTGGGTGCATGGGCGACCATCGATTACAGCCACGAAGACGTCGCCCAGCGCGTGCTGGAGCTGACCGACGGCAAGAAGTGCCAGGTGGTATATGACGGCGTGGGTGCCGACACCTGGCTGACCTCGCTGGACTGCCTGCAGCCACGGGGTTTGATGGTGAGCTTCGGCAATGCCTCGGGTGCGGTGAGCGGGGTCAACCTGGGAATTCTGTCGCAGAAAGGCTCGCTGTACGTGACCCGGCCGACCTTGGCGACCTACGCCAACAACGCGCAGAACACCCAGGCCATGGCCGATGACCTGTTTGCGATGATTGCCAGCGGCAAGCTGGTGGTGGATATCCAGCAGCGGTATCCGCTGAGCGAGGCGGCCAAGGCGCAGGCGGAGCTGTCGGCGCGCAGGACGGTGGGGTCGACTGTGTTGCTGCCTTGATGGGGGGATGTTGAGGCGGCTAGGTGTCCGCCTTGACGTTTGTTTCGCCTGTGCGACCGAGCGCCGCCCGCGCGGCGCATCGCGAGCTGCGCTCGCTCCTACGTT